>NZ_VUNS01000025.1 GCF_009695545.1 Victivallis lenta
TTCGCTTTTTAGGACAGCTGATTTACAACAAAGGGGGGCTACTTTTGAGAATTGGTGTGAAATAGATGAAAATGAGGGGGCGTAATCAGAAAATTACGCCATTTTGAAAATTGTTAGGACAGGTGTGCGCTTTTTTATCAATTTTTTTCCATATCAGCTGTTTTTTATGTCAGAAAATTTTTTTCACCGCTGATTAATAAGTGAAGAACAAAAGAGAATTTAATCGGAAGGAGGTGGTAGAACAATTAAAAGCACGATCGGGCTTCAATCGATCCGCCCAAAGAAGATCGGGAGTAGAATTGATCTTCAAAAATAAAAATTAAAGGTATTAACTATGAAAACTGTTAAAACAATTCTGGTACGTTCGTGCAAAACACCCGTTTTGCTGGGAATCGGCAAGCAATCTGAAATCATTGAAACGGTGAAGGTGGAGAGAAAATTCGATTTTACTGCGTCTGATCCTGTCTCATGCGTGTTGGCAGGGAGTGATCGCTTCGGCTCCAAATGTACGCTCGTCCTGCTGGAAGAAATTCCAGAGGATGAAAATCTGCGTATGATCGAACTCTCCTGTTGGGCTTCCACTGTTGTCAACACGTTGGTTGATATGAACACAATTGACGACGCTTTGAAACCGGCATTTCTCAAGGAGTGCATTCATGATCTCATTTCTGAAGTGCAGGCATTGCGTGAAGCCGATGAAGAAGCCAGAGAAACCCTGCGCCGATCCACTTCAAAATTGATTGTTCCGCTCAAAGATGCGCGGAACAAGTGCAACGATCCGGAAATTTGCGAGTTGATTGATCAGAAAATAAAAGAAGTGGAAAATGCAGCAGACAAGGATACTGCCAAGCAGATCGCCGATGCCGCCAAAGCGGATAACAGGATCAAACCGTTGTTGCCCGACATCAGAAGAACAGCTCCGGCAGACAATCCGGCTGCCTAAACTGCAATCCTGCCTCCAAGAAGATCAGATGGTCCGACCAAGCCCGCATTGACAACAGGAAGTTATCCGAAGCATCCCGTTTTTCTCCAACCCGGAGAAGCGGGATGTTTTTTGTCCGGAAACAACAGGAAATATTTGGTCCTATTCAGATCAAATAACAAAATGATGAAAATTCCAACGCGTTGGGAAATTTCTACTTCACTTGCCGACTGATTGAAACGCCATTATTCCAGATAGCATACTCTTGGCGAAATGCAAATCATGCTCATCTCTCATTAGCCACAACGGTTCGCCTTTAGTACCGGAACATCCCGTTTTTGCATCCCCTTGACATTTCACGCATCGCTGCTTATATTAAGTTTTATCGAAGAAACAGAAGTATTCTTCCTATCAAAACAAGACATTGTTCTTGCGTGGCACCGTACACAGATATTGGCGTTCACGTTCTTTGCAACAACAGCTTTATCCTGATTTAATCCGGATACACGAACCGTTAACAGCATGGTTCCGAGGAATCGTGCGCGGGGATACCGGTTAATATTTTATTTAAGGAGGCATTATGCCCCAAAGAAACTCAAGAATGGTTTGCCCCGACTGGGCAAAGAGAGAACTGTATGGAGAACCGTACATTACCCGGCAGGAAGTATGCGACTACCTCGGCATCAGCATTTCAACATTGATGAAACTGCGGAAAAACGGCCTGCCTACTTATCAAGTCGGCGGTCAAAAGAGATTCCGGCTTTCAGATGTAAATGAATTTATCAAACAAAACTATCTCGGAGAGTAAGAAAATGGAAAATGTGAAAACAGATAAAAAAGTAACCGGGGCGGTATTCCCCGGCTATATGATCGATGATTTTGAGTATGTTTCATCTATCAGTAATATACACCCTAATTCATTAACTTGCAACGAAATCAAAATCAGTACCGTTCAAACCGGAATGGACCATTTCACACCGACTGCACCAACTGTCGATGAAACAGAAGAGTGGGCCCGAAGAGACTTACAGAATTCCGGAATCGACTGGAATGAATTTTGTTCCTTTGGCGGCAAATTGATTACTTCGGAAGCAGAGTTCCATGAGTATCTTGATTATGAACCGAGCTGTTTGGATGGCAAAGCAGTCGGATGGCTGTTGCCTTTCTATAATCCCAAGAATGGAGAAGAACTCATCGGAGCGGATGGAATGCCGTATTTCCGAATCCGAATGCGATATCCGGCACAAACCTCCGGCGAGAAGCCCGCAAAGTACCTGAGCCGCAAAAATGCGGGACAGCACGCTTTTATTCTTGCAACAGTTCACAAACAGTTGGCACATGATCCCAAAGCACCGCTGATCCTGACCGAAGGAGAAAAGAAAGCATGGTGTGCAACTAATCACGGCATGCCGACCATTGGACTTACGGGCAACTTCGGCTGGTCGCTTTCCGGTACGAAAGAACTTCTGCCTGAATTGGTGGAATATCTTAATAAAGAGCGTCCTGTTTACGTCATCTGGGACAGCGATGCGCGTAACAACCGCATGTTTCAATCGTCAACCCGTCAGCTTGCAACCGCACTCCAACCGCACGGATGCACGTTAAAAGAGATCATCCTTCCGGCACTGCCGAAGAATAAAAAGACCGGGCTTGATGACTATATCATGCAGTTGAACCCTGCCAACTTGTTTGAATCCATTGCCTCGCAAAGCAAGATAGCAGAACCGGATAAACGCAGTATCACCAGCAAAGCCAACGGAGCACTTGGCGGTCGTCTGGTGGTCACCAAAGACATTGCGGACGAGATCGCCAGAGAGTGGCTCGATGATAAGGGTAGAAAACTTCTCGCTTATTACAGGGGGAGCTTCTACGAATACAAGCGTGGTCTTTACACCCGATGTGCCGATGAGGATATGGATGCAAAGATCATGAGTCTCCTGCGTAAAAAAGCTCCGGAAAATGCAACCCCCAACATGCTGAAATCGGTCAAACTGAATTTCACCTCGACAGAACTTTTCTACATCAGCAGCAGAGCAGAAATCCCCTGTGATCGTGATACGGGAGCGTCTCTGCCGCAGATCATCCATCTGCAAAACGGCTACTGGTTCGCAGATCAGATCATTCAGGAGATCAGAGACGGGAAATCTCCGGCATCTTCGTTTAAAGCCAATACTCCGGAAATTTTTGACCAGCTTATTCTGCCTGTGGAATACAAAGCCGATGCCGATTGCCCCAAATTCAAAAAATATCTGGAAGAGGCACTGCCTGATCCGGAAATCCGCCACATGCTGCAATGTCTGATGGGGCTGTCATTGATTCCCGACACGTCGCGCAATGTGATCTTCTTTCTCTATGGCGAAGGCGGTTGCGGCAAGAGTGTATTCATTGAAGTATTGCGCAATCTGGTCGGTGTTGAGAACTGCTGTTGTGTACCGCTGGCAAGATTTACTGACCGTTTCCGGTGCATCGATCTTACAAAGTCACTGTTGAACATCATTGGCGACATGCCGACCGATGACGGTACTACCGCACCGCACAATATTGAAGGCATGATGAAAGATGCCGCTGACGGCGGTTCGATTCCGGTAGAGGAAAAGTTCAAAACACCGTATACGGCAAAAGTGACAGCAAGAAGCATATTTGCCACCAATTCACTGCCTCATTTTACCGATCGCACACAGGCATTACAGGATCGGTTGCGCATCATTCCCTTTATGCAGCGGTTCCGAGGAACAAAAACAGAAAATCCGCATCTGCGTGACGAACTGATCCGGGAAGAACCCTCCGGCATATTCAATTTTGCTTTACAGGGGCTTGCAGAATTGAGTAATCATAGAACATTTCCCGAACCGGAGGTTTGCAAAAAGATCAAGATGGAGCATTTCGACAGTTGCATTACGGAACGTGCCTTCATCAAGAGCCATGTGGAGCGTGCAAAGGAGGATTATGTTTTCAAGTGTGACCTCTACCGGGCATTCAAGGCTGTCTGTCAGGATGAAGGACGGCGACCGGTATCTGCCATGAAATTTGCCGAAGAGCTTGCACGCTGTTTCCCGGAATTACGGGAGGAATACATTTCTGTGCCGCCACGCAAGGCAATCGGCTGGCGTGGTATCCGTCTGGTTTCAGAGCGAGACGGAGAATAAAGAAAAAAATAAAAATTTCAAACTGCTATTAAGTGTAGAATAACCTAATCTGCAAAATACATAATATTAGGTTATTCTATCTTAATAGGGAATTATAAAATTTAAAATTTTTTATACTAAAGGCTCTATTTATTATGCTTCCATTACTGCCCCTTGATTTCGAGACCTATTATTCCGACAGTTACAATCTCAATAACTCCACCTCTTATCAGGAGTACATTCTTTCACCCCAGTTTAAGATTCATGGACTGGCAGTGTACTATCCTGACGGTAAAAGAGAGTTCCGCCGTGATGCCGATGTGTTGCTTCATGAGTTGCAAAGTGTTTACGGCAACAATCTGGAAAATGTCTGTATCATCATGCACAATGCCATGTTTGATGCCGCTATCCTTAAATACAAGTTCAACATCATTCCCCCATGTATTTACGATACCATGCTGATGGCAAAGTATCTTTACGGTGTCGATGTGAAAGTAAGCTTAAAAGAGCTTGCGGAACGCTGTCATTTGCCCGCAAAGCTCGACCTTGAGTTCTCCAAAGGTAAACGTGAGCTCACAGCAGCAGAGTTTGCGGAACTCCGTACCTATGCGATCAACGATGTCGTCATCACTCGTGAACTCTATGGCCATATTGTTCCAAAGATATTACCGGAGGAGTTGGAGATCATCAATCATACCGTACAATGTTTCCTGCGTGATGCAGTAAAGATCAACAAAGAACTGCTCCAACTGGCCCGCCATGAACTTTGTACCCAACTGATCAATGAATTGGGGGAAATACATCCCGAAGAAGTTTCGAGTGATCGTCAGTTTGCTCAACTGCTTTCCGGTGCATTGGCTGAAACCAATCGTGCTCTTGCGATGAAACCGGGTAAAAACGGAATGATCCCGGCTATTTCAAAGAATGACCCTGAAATGCAGAACATGCTCTCCGATCCCGACCCGCTTGTCCGTGAACTTGTCAAAGCAAGGTTGCTGGTGAAATCAAAAGCACAATTGCAGTCACGTATCAATTACCTCATCGGTACGGCAAATCTGACGGGCGGTACATTGCCGGTGTTTCTCAAGTATCATCATGCGCAAACCGGACGTTTTGCAGGAGGCAACGGTCTTAACTTGCAGAATCTTCCTGTTCCCGGACGCTCGCCGGTTCAAATCCTCAATGATACGGCACGGAAGATCAGGCAAGCCATTCATGCACCGGCAGGATACGTTTTTGTCGCCGTGGATGCGGCACAGATCGAAGCGCGTGTGCTTGCGTGGCTGACTGGCGAAGAAACACTGAACACCGCCTTTGCCGCAGGGAAAGATATTTATTCCGAATTTGCCACCGATGTTTTCCATGAACCTGCCGGACATCCCCGTGACAGCACTCCTGCTGAACAGCGAAAGGGCTTATTGCGCAAGATCGGTAAAACAGCCATCCTCGGTTTGGGATACAATATGGGAGTGGAGCGTTTCGCGGAACAATTGAAAAGTTTCATCGCCAGCAGCGAATTGTGCCGTTCAGAGCGCGAGCTTGCCGCCCTTGCCTATAAGATCGTCCACTCTTATCGAGCAAAATACAACAACATCTCCACATTTTGGAATCGGCTGGAAAAAGCATTCAGGGAAAGCATCTGCAAACAACAGCATGTTCGGATCGGAATGCTTGAGATCTCTTCCAATAGCGAAGCAACATGGTTGCAACTCGCTTCCAGACGTGAGCTGATCTATCGTGACTGCGAAATACGTCCCTCTGAATTCCAAGAAATCACCTTTTACAACACTTCCGGAGAATGTGAATCAAGAATCATCGAACAACAATCGATACAATACCGTAACAGCACCTCTTTGTACGGTGGGAAGCTGACTGAAAATGTCGTTCAGGCTATAGCCCGTGATCTGCTGGTCAGGGTGATTCTGGAATGCGAGAAAGCTGGTATTCCGATTGTCCTTCACATTCACGACGAGGTGATTGCCTGTGTTCCTGAAGTTCAGGCCGAGCAAGCTATGGAAAAAATGATTCAAATATGGAGAACGGTTCCCCAATGGGCTGAAGGATTGGTCCTTGACGCCGAAGGAGTCATCGGAACCAATCTTGCCGAGCTGAAGTAATCTCCGTTCCCCCATGTATTCATGATTTCAGCAGAATGTGAAACATGGGGGAATTTTTTCTGACCTTTAAGCGGGGAATCCAATACCGAAGATTGCACAGATACCAATTCCTGTAATCTGTAAAGTTTTTCAATTCGTCAGCATTACAAGAGCCCCTCAAGTGATTTGAAAGGCTCTTTACCCACAATTATTCTTTTTGAACACTCTGCATGGCACGGAACTCTTCCTGAATTACTTCACTCTACTGCAAAGTGTTCCATCCTATGCAATAACAGGCCAATCTGTTTCTTCATGTTGACATCAAATACCCATTCACTTCTTAATCGACAGAGTGGACATATTCGATTAACTGAAAATGATACGATCATTGCCAAAATCAAAACTTGAATATACAGAGAAACGATAATATACCAAGTTGAAATAACATGAACAATTCAGCTGGTGTATAAAAGTCTATTTTTCCGTAATTGTCATTGGGTACACATCATTTTTCCTTTTATTGAATGAATGGAGACGTTCGATTAGCTAAAGAAAAGAGGGAAAAAGTTGAATGCTCAGGGTTGAATTGGACTTAAGCAGGGATAGATTATAACGAGTTTGTGGTACCACGTGGTACACATTTGGTACACAAACGGCAGGGTGAACGAGATTTTTGACGTTGATTTGAGCTCTCAAAAGGCCGAATGGTGTACCCGGTCCTCTCCCGGGTACCATTTTTATGCCCGAAAACGCCCTTTGAGGTGCCACTGAGTACCGTTCGAAAATTTTTCATTCCCCGTTTGGATTTCTTTCGGTTTCAGGCTGTATCGGAATTTACCGGCACATTTCAAGGGGAGGCTGAAATGTGCAAGGCACTTCGATCGAGATTGCCCGGAGACTGGGTCCTGCGGGTCGTGATTGGCGCTTGACGGATTCTGGCAAATCGGCTTTTCCTGATTATCCGGCCGATTGTTTTTTGAGAAAAATTCAGCTTCCCTCTTGACATTTTCTTTTCGGTTTGGTATAATATATTTAGTCTGACTAGATTTCATTTCCCGTTCGATTATGCGGCGGGAATTGCGCAAACTACATTTAGTCCGACTAGATAAAGGTGGAATAATGCCGAAATTATTGACAGAGACCAAACATTTTCAGGCAGCTTCGCAGATCCGCGAGCTGGTGAACACGCTGTCGCCGGGGGAAGTCCTGCCGGTAGCGAGCGAATTGATGGAGACGCTGAATATTTCGCACGGGACCGCGATGCGGGCGTTGAAGGTCCTGGCGGACGAGGGAGTTATCGTTCGCCCGATGGGCAAATTGCGCTACCGGATCGCGGAACGCTTCGAACGGGTTTCGGCCCGGATCAGCATGGTTCGGCCGGATTTTCCATCGAGTGACCTCGACGGAATGGTCCAGAGCGTCTATGAGGCCGGAAAGAAGCGAAACTGGAAATTCAATCAGTACTGCTTCCGCAAAAGCGATGAGGTCGATTTCACTCGGATCATGGGAGAAGCCGACGCGATGGTGCTGATTCCGACCGCCGAATTCATCAGCGAGGAGCTGATCAGGGCGCTTCTGAAACCGGAACGCCCGGTGGCGGTGCTGCTGCAGCATTTGCGTCATCCCGGAATCAACAATGTCTGCATCAACGATTTCCGGGTCGGGGAGCTGGCTGCCGAAACCCTGTTCGAACGCGGACACCGCCGGATTCTCTTCGTCAAGGACCAGCCGGACGAAACCACCATGGCGGAACGTTACCGCGGATTCTCTGCCGCGGCGGAGCGGTTCGGGATTCCATGCGGCGGAGAGTGGTTTCTCGATACGCATATCCATGCGTTTGAGGACGGAAGGGAAAACTGCTACCGGGCGTTGTCGGAACTGATCGGCCGGAAGAAACCGGAATTCACCGCCGTTTTCTGCGCTTCGATGATGGGCGGTGTTGCGGCGCTCCGGGCGGTGCGGGAGCAGGGGCTGGCGGTTCCGGACGATATCGCGGTGCTGGCCTTCGGCGGCGAGTCGGATCTTGCACCCTATCTGTATCCGCCGCTTTCCTGCATCGAAATCCATTACGAACTGTTCGGGGAATATGCGGCGCGGCTGCTCGAAGCTGCGCTTTCGCCGGAACCGTCCGAACCGCGCCGGTTTACGATTGAGCCGCGGCTGGTTTTGCGGGAATCCATCTGATGACAACCCCATCGTAAAATAGGAGGATAACGTTCATGAATCTGTTTCGTCTGCTGCTTCTTTTTCTGCTGCTGCCCGGGGCATCGTCGTATGCCGGCGGAGACGCGCGGCAGGAAAAAATGTGCTGGGCGCACTACGTCGGCTGGGGCTTCAACCAGAGCGACGGTTACGACAAGGCTGCGCTTTCGCCGGAGTGGATGCTGCATCCGTTCAACGACCGCACACTGCTCGGCAGGGATCTGCAGTGGGATTCCGGCATCTTTTTCGGCGCCCGGAAACAAATCGATGCGGCCCGCGCCTACGGTTTCGACGGTTTCTGCATCGACGTGGTCGATCCGGCTGCCTATGTGTCGGCCCTGTCGCGTTTCTTCCGCGATGCGGAGGGAACCACGTTCAAGATCGCGCTCTGCATCGACAGGCTGAATTACCCGGACGACTATCTGCTCAAGCATCTCGGCGGGTTTATCCGAACCTACAAAGATCACCCGAACGCCTGCCGGATCGACGGGAAAATGGTGATTTTCGTGTACAACATCGCCGGCAAGAAGACGGAGGAGTGGCTCGCCCTGCGGCAGGAGCTGGCGAAGCGCGGACTCGACGCTTACTATATCGCTCAGCCGATGCACGAGACTTCCATGTGGAACGATCCGGCCCGGCTCCGGGAGGTGCTGGACGGGTTTGAATCGCTCTACGACTTCGGCTGCAACGGATTTTTCCCGGAACAGATGAAGGAGCGGCTCGCCAACGGCCGCGCCGCGCTGAAGGAGAAGCGTCCGGACGGCATGCTGGTCGGCGGCATCGCGGTCGGTTACATCGGTTTCAGCTCCGCCTTTTACCGGCCGTTTCTGAATACCGGCACGCTTCGGCACAACTGGGAGGCGGCGCTGGCGAACGATGCCGACTGGGTCTGCATCACGACCTGGAACGATTATATTGAGCATACGCAGTTCGAGCCCTCCGCGATCAACCGAGACGCGCTGCTGCTGATCAACCGCGAGTATCTGGACAAATGGCGCGGAACCGTTCCGCCGGCCCGTCCGCCGAGGGTGATTTACAGCTATCACGAGGAGACGGTCGCCGGGGACGACCTGACCATCGAGGTCATGAATTTCTCCTACACGACTCCGGACGCCAAAGCCCGGGTCCGGCTGCTCGATGCGGCGGGGAAGCTCCTGCACGAGTTCCCGGAAATCTCCCTGACCCGGAAGGAAATGGGCGTCAGGACGCTCCGGCTGAATCATGCGGAGCAGAGGGACTGGAGCGTGATCCGGGTTCAGGGCGCCGTCTATGCCGCCGGAGAGAAGCCGGAGTTCAAGGAGCTCTATCCGATCGTCCGCCGTCCGGGGCGGGTTGAGAGCGTGCGTACCGTCCGCGTCCGCCAGGACGACCTGACCGTTCCCGCAGTTTCGCTCGAACTGCGGAAGACGGACGGCCGGAGCGTTGCGCATATCCGGATCAGCGGCTGGACGTTCGCCGGCAAATACGAGCTTCTCCGCAACGGCTGGCCGGTGGCGGAGGGGGAGATCAGCCATCTGAAGAAACCGGTCTGCGAGATCGCCGTTCCGCTGCCGGAGCCGGCACGTTCCCCGGCCGATGTCTATCTGGTCCGGCTGACCGATGTTTCGGACCGGATCGGCTTCAGCAATCCGGCCGTTGATGTCCGGCCCGGCATCGAGGGGAAGAGCCTCCAGCCCGTTGTTGTGACCGGATCGGACTTCGATGAGAACTGGCCGATCTGGAGCCGCCGGATTTCGCGGCTCAAAAAGGCGGAAGTGCGGAATATGGAATTTCCGGAACGCGACATCTTCCGCGTCCGCTACGACTTCACGGAAGGGGAGGGGAATCTGCTCGTTTCCTCTTCCGGCTGGACGGTTCCGGCGCGGCTCGGCTGCCGGGGCGGTTTCTCTTTCGACGTGGTTCCGGAGGCGTCGCCGGCGTGGAAAAAAGCACCGGGACCGGACGGCGCGGAACGGAATCTGCTCGCCTTCGACGGAAAGGACGACAATATCGCATTGGCGTCCCGCACGATGCCGTACGGACCGTTCACGCTTGAATTCCTGCTGCGGCCCGGCAGGAAGGGCTCCCCGATGACGCTCTTCTCCGACCGCTGCGGCATCGAACTCTCTCTCGATGCGGAGCTGCGTCCGCAGCTTCGCCGCGGCAATGCTCCGATGCTGGCCGGGAAGAAGCTTCTTCCGCCGGAGCGCTGGTCGCATCTGGCCGCCGTCTACACAGGGAAAAGGATGCAGCTCTATCTTGACGGCGTGAAAATCGGCGAGTGCGACGCCGAAGCATGCACGATCCCGATCAACTCGCTGGCGCGGATCGGCAATGCGCTCGAACTGAACAACGGTTATCAGGGAGAGCTTGCCGGATTTTCACTGGAAGGCGCGGTTCGCTCGCCGAAGGAATTCCAACTGCTGAACCAGCGGAAATAAGAGGGGATTTAATACCGTCAAAACATTGATATGAGCAAGAGTGCCTTCAACCTGATCGGACAATATGTCACAATATAACCGCGATTGCGCATAATACCGGGTATGTGAAGTTTCCGTATACGGTCTGTCATGATATAACTCCTTTTGTTGAATGAATTTATTCGGCCTCTGGCGGCTGAATTGTTCCGTTTTTGTTTCCTGGACTCGTCTGTCTGCATTGTCGCGGGATTCGCGGGGGGAAATACATTTCCCCCGCACCCCCATTTCTTACTCTGTGCCGGGCTTTCATTTCCCGCTGGTTGCGTCCTTACCGCCCGCGGCGGCCAACTCACCGCCCGCTTCGCGGGCTGCAGCAGAGGGCCTTCTCTCCGCTGCGTTCACATCCGCTGCGCGGCGCCTGCCGCGCTTTTTTTGCCGGGCGGCAATGCTGTTTCATTTCACATACCCGGTATTATGCGCAAACCGTTCACTTTGATCGAACTTCTGGTCGTTATTGCCATCATCGCCATTCTTGCCGCCATGTTGCTTCCGGCTCTGAATAAGGCGCGTTCGGCTGCCAAAAATACGCAGTGCCTGAACAATCTCAAACAGATCGGCGTCTATGTCGGCATGTATGCCGCGGACTACGACGGCTACTTCGTGACACAGCCTCTTTCGTGGGACTGGAGCGGCGGCGCACTCGGCAAGATTGTCGGCTGCTACGCCCAGTGGGACGGCGATTGTCCCGTGGTCGGCAGCGATGCCCAGAAGATCGCACGCTGTCCGAACGATCGGAAGTGGACGAAGTGGGAACCCTCCTACCGGACCATCGGTTTTGAAGGCCTCTATTACTGGGCCGGCTGGAAGCAGAATGACAACTGGTTTTACCAGAAGCTCGAAAAAATCGTCAAGGCTGCGGGCAAGGCATCGAACTACACGGCCCTGGTCGCAGACGATCCCGGGCTCGAAAACCATGTGGATGGTGTGCGGATCTGGCTGAACCGGCTCAAGGCCAACGGCAGCGTCAGCAGCTTCTACGACCACCAGGGGAATCTGCCGCTCACCGGCGGCCGGGCTTTTTGGAGCGATTACACCCGTCGCAGTGAAATATGGAGACTGATGGGCTCAGATTGAACATCCGGAGATGTACGGACTTTTTTCGCCTTTTTCCCGTTTCACGCTTGACAGCCCGGGCTTGGCGCGGCATAATACGTGCGGACAATTGGCCGGTTTCAGCCGGCCGGAAAGGAAAAATATGAAGACAGTCCGCGCGATCGCCCTGCTTGCCCTGATCTGCTGCCCGCTTCTGCCGTCCGCCGCGGAGCCGGTGACGGTGGCGCTGCGGGATCACGGCAGGGCGCTGCTGAATCCGGGAATGGGCTGGACCATGCATTTCTATTCGAATCTGACGGAGCATTACGGGTCGAAGCTCGAGCCGTCGGATACGCTGGAGTGGTTCGAGGGGTGTTCCGTCGTCTATCTGCGGCTTCCCTGGGCCTTCCTCGAGCCGTCGGAGGGGGATTTCCGCTGGTCGCTTGTCGATACGCCCGCCCAGCGCTGGATTTCCCGCGGCAAGAAGGTGGCTTTCCGCTTCACGACCTCCGAAAACTGGCTGGAGTATGCGACGCCGCGCTGGGTGGAGCAGGCCGGGGCGAAGATGGTGCGTTACACATTTCCCGGCGGCCCCGCTCCGGACGGCGCCGCGGCGGACCCCGTGTTTGACGACCCGGTTTACCTTGCGAAGCTGCGCAACTTTCTGCGGGCGGCCGGAGAGCGGTACAACGGCAATCCCGACGTCGCCTTCATCGATGTCGGCACCTTCGGGCTCTGGGGCGAAGGGCATACGCTGATGACACAGCGCCTGAAGCCGGAAGAGAATGAACGGCTTGCGCGGATTCACATCGACCTGCACAAAGAGTATTTCCCGGATACGCAGCTGGTGATTTCGGACGATGTCATCGGCCCGGAGACGCCCGGAGACGATTTTCCGCTGATGCGTTATTGCCGGGAGCGCGGGATCTCCCTCCGCGACGACTCGATTCTGGTCCAGCCCGGCGAAAAGGCGTATTTCCATGCGGAACTCGCCCGGGCATTCTGGCCGGAGCTGCCGGTCGTGCTCGAGCATGAGCACTACGGAAACACGCGGAAGAGCGGCTCCTGGAACGGGGAAACGCTGCTGCGTTCCGTGGAGGAGTACCACGCCAGTTATCTGTCGATCCACTGGTGGCCGGAGATCGAATGGCGGGAAAATGTCGAAACGATCCGCGCCGTCAACCGCCGCCTCGGATACCGGATTGTGATTCCGGAGCTGACGTTTCCCGCCGGGATCGTTCCCGGCGTCCCGTTCGAAATATCGATCCGGGCCGGAAACGCCGGAGTCGCTCCGCCTTACCGGGATCTGTTTCCGGCCTATACGCTGACGGACGAACGCGGCGGAATCGCCGGCGTACTTGTCGACGAAACTTTGAATTTTCGCCGGCTGCCGGTCGGTCCCGCCGGCCGGACGCCCCTGACGAAGCACGTCTCCCGCCTCACTCTCGATGCCCGCGCTCCGGCAGTGAAGCCGGGGCGGTATACGCTGTCGGTCTCGGTCGGCAGACGGGACGGAAATCCCGAAATCGCGCTGCCGTATGACGGCGGCGACTCCCGGAACAGGATTCCGGTCGGATCGGTTGAAATACTGAAGGAGCCTCGCTGAGGGCGAACTTGCCGGGGAAAGGGCGCCGTTTTCGGCGGCGCCTCAATTCGCTTCGGAATTTTCCGGCTCTTCCGGCTCGTCGTCGGCCGGGTAGTAGGGGTAGGGCATATAGTCGAGCGATTCATCCCCTTCGGTGCCGGAGAGCGCCTGCGCAATGGTCAGGATATAGCGGAAGCTGTCGCTGTTGACCGCCGCGGCGAACAGGGTGGTCGAGGCGAAGCGTAGCAGCATGCGCCGGTCCCAGAAGTCGCAATGCTCGATGCCGGGGGCCGCGCAGACCTGAAAGTTGCGGCCCGGCAGCAGAAGCCGCCCGTCGCCGTCGTAGAGCGCGAATTCCCCCATGACCCGGACCAGCTTGATCCGGAAGGCCGGATCGGCGATTTCGAGGATGATCCCGGCCAGAAGCGAACCGGCGCCGACTCCGTTTTCAAGCACGGGGCCGATGCAGTAATATTCCGGGTGCAGCGTGGTTTCCGCCATGGCCGAGAAGCCGGATTTCCGCATGAAATACGAGAGGTTTTCGAGCGTCCGCTGCGGAAAGCGCCGCGCTTCGGTGCGGAAGTCCTCCCAGAGCCGAACCAGCCCCGGCCGCGAATCGTTGTCGTACCATTGCAGATGCACGTCGATCAGTCCGTCGATGAGATCGACTTTCGGCGCGTCGAGCTTTGCCGCGAACTCCCGCCGCCGCCGCCGGAGCGTGATGGCGGCCTGAAGCTGATGGGCGCGCCGCCGTGCGAGCGCGTCGTCGCTTTCCTGCAGTTCGGCGAGCACTTCCCCGAGCTCCTGCTCACGGTCCAGAAGCTCGGCCATGGCGCTGACCGCCACGTGCTCATCCTCATCGTCCAGGAGGGAGATCAGGCTTTCAAGACTCGGATTGCGACTCATTCTGCGTCGTTTTCCTGACCGGGAATTTGCCGAGAAGCGCGTCGTTTGCGATCGACTTGACCTCTTCGGAGAAATCACTGCGCACGATCCAGCGCAAAAAGCCCGGATCATTCGCCGCAAGCTCCTTCAGCGTGCGTCCTGCATTTTTGCCGAAATTGACAACGACTTCGTCGCCGCTCCATTTGAACCGGCGGGTCCGGTCGACCGCATCGGCGCCGAGCAGGTCGCCGAATTCGGCGAGGCCGCCCGGATCGCGCGGCAGCTCCGGGTGTTTGGCGAACTGGCCGAGCAGCACCTCGAAGGTCGCCGCAGTATCGGCCGCCGCGCCGTGGGCTCCTTCAAGCTCCTTGCCGCAGAAAAATTCATAGGCCGCCGAGAGCGTGCGCGGGTAGAGTTTGCAGAAGATGTTGTAGACGTCGACGACCTTGCGGTCATCCACCTTGAATTCGAAGCCGGCGCGCTTGAACTCCGCTTCGAGCATCGGAATGTCGAAGCCGGTGATGTTGTAGCCGCAGAGGTCGCAGCCGTTGATGTAGTTGAAGAGCTTTTCGGCGATGAGCGAAAAGACCGGGCACTCCTTCACATCGTCGTCGGTGATGCCGTGAACCGCGGTCGCCCCGGGCGGAATCGGCATTTCCGGATTCAGCCGCCGCACGGTATTCTGGGTGCGACCGTCCGGGAACACTTTCAGCACGGCGATTTCGACGATGCGGTCGCGCTGAGGCATGATTCCGGTGCTTTCGATATCGAATACGACCAGCGGCCGTTCGAGCTTCAATTCATTTGACATGGCAGAGGGACTCCTGTTAACTTTCATTATTAAGTGAGAATATATCACGGTTTTACATGCAATGCAATCGGATTTTCCGATTTTCCGGCGGGAATGCCGGGCCGGGATTGACAATTTTCCCCTTTTATGCTATTGTTATCCCCGTGCGGGCGTCGGGGAGTTGCCTGCCGGAAACAAGTCTGCTTACAATCCGGGGAGGATTACATGTTCAAGGAAGAACGCAGGGAGCTGATGTTCGACTGGTCGATGCTCGGCGACATCGGCGAGGGCCGTCCGAATCTCGGCATGACGATGAATGTGGCCGTCTACCGGCTGATGCAGTTCACGCTGCGCGACGTGCTGATCCGGGAGTACGGCGTGGCGGAAGCAGACCGTATTTTTTTCGAGGCGGGCAAGAAGGCGGGCGAAGAGTTTTTCCGCCATAACCTGAAGGGATGCCGCGACTTCGACGAACTGACCGTGCGTCTTCAGGAGGATCTGCGCGAATACCGGATCGGGATTCTGCGCTTCGAGCGGACCGAGCCGGAAAACGGGGAGTTCACGATCACCGTGGCCGAAGACCTCGACTGCTCCGGGCTGCCGATTTCGGATGAGACGATCTGCACGTACGACGAAGGGTTCCTGAGCGGAATCCTCGGTGAATTTTTCGGACGGCCGTTCAATGTCCGGGAGGTCGACTGCTGGTGCCTCGGAGACCGGATCTGCCGCTTTGAAGCGAAATCGAACCGCTGAGCCGCACCCATGCTGGAAGTGAACGAAACGTATCTGGACCGGCTGAGCGAAGCGGTCTATTCGCTGCTCAACGGGCGGCCGGCCGCTCCGGTCGAGCTGCCGCCGGATCATCCGCAGGACGAACTCCGGCAGCTCGCCGGTTATGTGAACAGCCTGATTGCGGAATATGGAACACTTTCGGCCGGAATCTCTTCCGTTGCGCGCGGCAACCTCGATTTCACGATCGGAAAGGGGAAGCTTGAGGCGCTCCAGCAGTTGAAGACTCTTCAGGGCAATCTGCGCCATCTGACCTGGAAAACCCAGCGGATCGCCGGAGGGGATTTCGAGCAGAAGGTCGATTTCATGGGGGATTTCTCCACCGCGTTCAACAGCATGACCCGGCAGCTCAAGGAGGCGTTCGAGAAGATCGAAAAGCAGAATGAGGAACTCTCCGAAGCGTACCGCGCCATCAAGCGCGAAAAGGAGAAATCCGACCGGCTGCTGCTGAATATCCTGCCGGTTCGCGTCGCCGAGGACCTGAAACGCACCGGAAAGACCTCGCCCGAGATGTTCGAGCATGTGACCGTGGCGTTTGCCGATATCGTCGGCTTCACGAACCTCTCCGCCGAGCTCGACCCGAAGGTGCTGATCGATGAGCTGAACGAGATCTTCACCGGGTTCGACCTGATCGTCGAGCGGAACGGCTGCGAACGGATCAAGACCATCGGAGACGCCTATCTCGCCGTGAGCGGCATGAATTCCGGCACCGGCCGGCACGCCCGCAACATCGTCGATGCGGCGCTCGGCATGATCCGGTTCCTGGAGGAACGCAACGCCGGCAGGGAACTGCGCTGGCAGGTGCGGATCGGCATCCACTCCGGCCGGGTGGTCGGCGGCGTCGTCGGCATCAAAAAATACATCTACGACGTGTTCGGGGATACGATCAACACGGCCTGCCGCATGGAACAGAATTCCGAACCGATGAAAATCAACATCTCCGAGGCGGCCCGCGCCGAAATCGGGGAACATTATGCGCTTTTCGAGCGCGGTGAACTCAACGTGAAAGGCAAGGGCGGCATGAAAATGTATTTCGTGACCGGCCCGCGCCGGAAGGAAATGGAGGAATGAGACGTTTTGCCCTGTACGGCGTCTGCTGCGCCGTCATGATGTTCGCGCTTTGCGGCTGCCGGATGCTGGAATGGCGGCAGGTCACCTTTTACAAGGGGCTCAAGATCCGCGAAGACCTGCTGGAAAAGAACAGTTACAACCTGAAGTACAAATACGGCAACCCGATGCCGAAGGTCGAATATATCACGATTCACAACACCTGGAACGTCGGGCCCGCGGTCAATGAACGGACCTATCTGAACAACCGCCGGGACAACAGCTATGTCTCGTATCATTTCGCCGTCGACGAGAGCGAGGCGATCCAGATTCTGCCGCTCGACGTGAACGGCTGGCATGCCGGAGACGGGCAGGGGAAAGGCAACCGCGCCAGCATCGGCATTGAAATCTGCCGCAGCCGCTGCACAGGAAAGGACGAACAGCTCTACCGCCGGGCGGAGGCCAACGGCGTGAAGCTCGCCGCCTGTCTGCTGCGCAAATTCAACCTGCCGCTGTCGGCGCTGCGCAAGCATCAGGACTGGAGCGGCAAGAACTGCCCGCACCGGATTCTCGACGAAAAACGCTGGGAATCCTTCCGGCGGCAGGTCGGCGACGCGATGCGCTGAGGAGTGCCCGGCCGCGGGGAGAATGCCGCGGGTTCCGGCGGTCAGCTGTAGAGGGTCGCTCCGCTTGCGTCGGTAGCGACGACGAGCGGGAAGTCCTCGACTTCGAGGCGGTAAATCGCCTCGGGACCGAGATCCGGGAAGGCGATCAGCTCGCACCGCTTGATGCATTGGGCGATCAGGGCGCCGGCGCCGCCGGTCGCCGCGAAGTAGACAGCGCCGCAGCGCCGCATGGCTTCGACCACGGGGGAGGTGCGCGCGCCTTTGCCGATCATGCCGCGAAGTCCGCACGCTTCCAGCAGCCGCGGCGAATAGGCGTCCATCCGGTAGCTGGTGGTCGGCCCGGCGCTGCCGATCGGGCGTCCGGGCGGGGCGGGGCAGGGGCCGACGAAGTAGATGACCTGGTCCTTCAGCTCCACCGGAAGCGGCTTCCCTTCGTCGAGAAGAGCGACGAGACGCTTGTGCGCCTGGTCGCGGCCGGTCCAGATCACGCCGGAGAGCAGCACCCGGTCACCGGCTTTCAGCCCTCTCGCTACCTCTCCGGTGAGCGGAGTCGTTATTCTGATCGTGTTCATAAAGTCACCTCCGCATGGCGCGCCGCATGGCAGTTCAGGTTGATCGCGACCGGCAGGCTGGCGATATGGCACGGAAAATATTCGATGTGGACCGCAAGGCTCGTCACGACTCCGCCGAGCCCCTGCGGGCCGACGCCGGTCGCGTTGATCTTCTCGAGAATCTCCGCTTCGAGTTCGGCATAGCGCGGGTCCGGGTGCGGCTCGCCGGTTTTGCGCAGCAGCGCTTTTTTGGCGAGATACGCGGCTTTCTCGAAAGTTCCGCCGATGCCCATGCCGACCACGGTCGGCGGACACGGATTGCCGCCTGCGTTCCGCACGGTCTCGACCGCGAACTCCACCACGCCCTTCCGGCCGTCGGAGGGTTTCAGCATCCGGATGGCGGACATGTTTTCGGAACCGCCTCCCTTCGGCGCGAGGACGATGCGGAGCCCGTCGCCCGGCACGAGCTCAAGGTGGATCACCGGCGGCGTGTTGTTTTTCGTATTCCTGCGGTCGAACAGCGGATCGTCGACGATCGATTTGCGCAGGAAATGCGTCTCGTAACCGCGGGCGGTTCCGGCCGCCACCGCCTCGCTGAGCGTGCCGCGGTCGAGCCGGACGCGGTCGCCGAGCTCGATGAAGTAGACTGCGAAGCCGGTGTCCTGACAGAGCGCCATGCGTTCCGCCCCGGCGATTCGCGCATTTTCGAAATACTGGCGGAAGAAATCGGCGGCGAGTTCGCCCGTCTCCTGTTTCTCCATGACTTTCAGCCGGTCGAGGACGTCGGGCGGCAGGTCGCAGGCGGCCTTGCCGCAGAGTTCCGCGACCGCCGAAGCGATCGTTTCAAACGGAATGATTCTGCAGTCGTTCATGATGATCAAAGCTCGATATAGTGTTTCTGGATTTCCGGAGTGCGTTCCGCGATGTTCGACAGGCGTTCGCCGATTTTGGTCATTTCTCCGAGCATTTCGATGAAGATGACGGCATTGGCCAGCTGGCACTTGCCTTTCCGGAGCCGTTCGGTATGGGCGGCTTCGAGCTTGGCGGCCATTTTCTGGAGCCGTCGCTCGTCCTTCATGGCGAACTTGATCTGTTCGGGACTCGTGCTGCCGAGCGCCGAGATCGTGTTGCGGGCCTGATCGTCGAGGACGTTCCAGAGTTTGCGGAGATCTTTCTTGCCGGAGAGGGAGACCTTCTTGCCGGTTTTCAGCAGCCGGTCGGTCAGCTGGAGGATGAGCTCGGTGTGGTCGGCGATGCGCTCCGCGTCATTCGTGCAGTGCATGAGCAGCGGGACGAGCTCGGACTGCGGCTCGGTCAGCTGCCGCCGGGTGATCTGGACGAGGTAGGCGGTCACTTCCGTCTGCATGGCGTCGATCCGCTCCTCGGCCTCGGCGAGCGCTTTATACCTGTCGGCGTCGGAGACTCCGGCGATGAAGTGCATGTTGACGGCCTGGTCGACCATTTTCCAGGAGTCTTCGACCATCATGCGGATCACGCTGACGGACTGCTTCAGCGCAACGGACGGCGTCGACAGCAGGTTCGGCTCGAGCGGCTGGATCCGGATTTTCTCGTTGGCCGGGATCGGCAGCAGCCAGTTGCAGAGCCGCGCGAACTGGTTGATGAACGGCAGCAGCAGCAGGACGACCGCGACGTTGAAGAAGGTGTGCGCCATGGCGATATGGCGTTCGATATTCTGCGGGTCCGGCGCGAAAACATTGCCCGGCGTGATCGCATTGATGAAATAGAGGAATACCGGAATCCGCTGCGGTCCGTACGGCACGTAGAACAGCACGAGCATGAGGACCGCGCCGAAAAGATTGAACAGTGTGTGGGCGACGGCCGCCTGCTTGGCGACGCGGTTCGCCGTGATCGCCGCGAGCATGGCGGTGATGGTCGTGCCGATATTGGTGCCGATGAGGAGCGGTACGGCGGTCCAGAAGTTGATGAGTCCGCCCGCCGCCAGCGCGAGCACGATGCCCATCGCGGCCGAGCTCGACTGGATCAGCACGGTGGCGACCAGCCCGATCAGGATCGCTCCGAGCACCGCGCCGATCGGCATCCAGCCGCCGAAAGCGGCCGGGCGGCAGTCGAACCACTGGAACGCGTTCCGGAAATCCGGGAAGTCCGCGAGCATTTTGAGCTCGCCGGACATCATCATCATGCCGAAGAACAGCAGCCCGAAACCGAGGATGCTCTCTCCCCACCCCTTGACCGTCCGTTTTTTGGAAAGCGTGATGACGAAACCGATCGTGATCGCCGGCAGCGCCAGCCCGGAGAGATTGAACGAAATGATCTGCGCCGTGACGGTCGTGCCGATGTTCGCGCCGAAGATGATGCCGATCGCCTGCGACAGATTCAGCAGCCCGGCGTTGATGAAGCCGATGACCATGACCGTCGTGGCGCTCGACGACTGGATGACCGCCGTGACCAGCGTTCCGGCCAGCACGGCGACGATGCCGTTGCGGGCGAAGAACTGCAGGACCTTCTTCATGTTCTCGCCGGCGATCTTCTGAATGCCGTCGCCCATGAGTTCCATGCCGAAGACGAAGAGCGCGAGTCCGCCGAGCACGGCGATGACGACCGAGATGATGTTGAAGCCGAGCAGCTTGACCGTCTTGTTCTGGATCAGGAAGCCCTCTTCCGGGCTGACCACGCTGATTCCGATGTTGTAGACGCCGCTGCGGTCGCCGAGTTTCACCTCGGTTTCGGCGATGCCGTCGGCGTTGGTCACCGCCGTCGGCGTCAGGATTTTCGCATTGGTTCTGGCGCCTTCGGCGGTGGCCAGCAGGTCGAAGTTGACTGCGACGCCCTGAGCGGGAGACCCGTCCGGCTTCACAAGCTTCACCGAGAGCGGCTCGGCGCTGACCGATCCGGTCCGGTACTGCTCGTTGTCGCCGTCGATCTGCATGCCGGTGATGAAACGGAGCGTGACGCTTCTGTCGGGGGCATCCTTCGGAATGATCCGCAGATACTGGTCGCCTGTGGTTTTTCCGGCGGTGACGGTCACGACCGCGCCGCCGCCCTCGTCGGTCTTGACGACTTCCGGCTCGACCTTCAGGTCGGAGCCGTCGGCGGGTTCGAAGAGCACGACGCTTCCGGCCGCGGGCGAACGGCTGCCTTTGCCGCCGAGCAGCCCGGGTTCCTGCGGGCCGAGCAGTTCGATCTTGACCGGCCTGGCGAACGCCTTTCCGGGCAGGGCGCATTGTTCGGCGCCGTCGACGACCCTGATCTGGTCGACGGTCCGGCTGCCGGTTTCTCCGCAACCGGTCAGCACGATCAGAAATCCGGCAATCAGGGCGAGACAGAGAGGCGTTCCGATCCGGGAGAGTGGTGCCATGAATGTATCCTATTGGTTGTTTTCCGAAACAGCACGGTCGCATACTATACTTCCGGATCGGTCAATTCTCAAGTTTTCGCCCCTTCTTTTCTTGTAAATTCACGGAGAAGTGCTATAATTTACAGAAATGCAGACAACCGGAATCAACCAGTTATGAGGAGGCACGGGATGGATCGTCGGGATTTTCTGAAGGGGACCGCCGCGCTTGCGCTGACGGTCGGAATCGCCGGGCGGCTCGGAAATGCGGCCGCCGCGGAACAGCAGCCTCCGGCGGAGGGGAAAACACCGGATCTGGTCGCCCTGCGGGGAGATTCGCCGGCTGAAATGTTCGACGCCGGAATCGCCCTCTTCGGCGGCATGTCCGCTTTCGTCAAGCCCGGTCAGAGCGTGGTCATCAAACCGAACATCGGCTGGGACCGTCCGCCCGAAAGCGGCGCGAACACGAATCCGGAGCTGGTCGGTCGCATGGTCAGCCGCTGCCTGGAGGCCGGAGCGAAGGAGGTTTCCGTCTTCGACCACACCTGCGACAACTGGGTCGCCAGCTATTCGAAAAGCGGAATCAGGGCGGCGGTCGAGGCCGCCGGCGGCAAGATGGTCTCCGGCGCGGTGGAGGAGGATTACCGCGAGGTCGATATTCCCGGCGCCGTCAACATGAAGAAGGCGAAGGTGCATCGGCTGATTCTCGACAGCGACGTATTTTTCAACGTTCCGGTCCTCAAGCACCACGGCGGCGCGAAGCTGACCTGCGCCATGAAGAATTTCATGGGGCTCGTCTGGGACCGGCGCCATATGCACGCCAACAACCTGCAGCAGTGCATCGCCGATGCGAGCCTGATCCGGCGGCCGGACCTGAACGTGGTCGACGCGTTCCGGGTCATGACGACCGGCGGTCCGCGCGGCAACGCGAATTCGGTGGTGCGGAATCTGCGCAGTCTGCTCCTGTCGCGCGACATCGTCGCCGTCGATACGGCTTCGGCGCGCATGATCGACTTCCCGCTTTCGACGATCGGGCATATCCCGGCCGGGCAGAAGCTCGGACTCGGCACGACCGAGCTCGGCAAACTCGATATCCGGAGGGTGGTGCTCTGAACCATGCTGAAGTTCCGGCTGCTGAAGTATCTGCGAATTGTCGTCTCGCTGCTCGTTCTGGCGGGTTTCCTCGCCGGATTTTCATCGCTTGCCGTCTGGTGCGGCGAAGCGGCGAAAGGGGAGTTCCTGCCGTCGTTTCTCCGCGCGCTCACGCGGTTTTCGGTTGTGTCGCTGGTTCTGTTTGCGGTCGTTGCCGCTTCCGCGCTGCTGGCGGGCCGGTTCTACTGCTCTTTCTGCTGTCCGCTCGGCGTGATGCAGGATATTTTTGCGCGCCTCGGCAGGCTGGTCAGCTTCAACCGCTTCCGGTATAAGCTCCAGCCGAACCTGAAACGCACACGCTGTCTGGTGCTGCTGATTGCGGTCCTGCTCGCGCTCGGCGGCTGGATCGTGCCGCTCGGCCTTCTCGATCCGTATTCGCTTTTCGGACGGAACGCGGCCGGCGTCGGGCAGGCGCTTTTCATCGAGGGCAACAACAGTCTGTACGGGCGGGTCGATTCGGTCGTTCCGCTGGAACCGCGCCCGGAGGTCCCGCTGCTGCCGGCCGCGCTGGCCGGAGGGCTGCTGCTGGCGGTTCTGGGCGCGGCGGCATACCGGGGGAGGATTTTCTGCAATACGCTCTGTCCGGTCGGGGCGGTGCTCGGGCTCCTGGCGCGCCGGGCGTTTTTTCCGCTCGGACTCGATCCCGACAAGTGCATGCGGTGCGGCCAATGCGTGAAGGTCTGCAAGGCCGGCTGTATCGACGTCCGGAACCGGAGGCTCGATACCGAGCGCTGCGTGGCGTGCATGAACTGCGGCGCAGTCTGCCGTTTCGGGGCGATCCGTTTCGGCCGCCGTCCGGAGAAGGAGGTTCCGCCGGAGGAACCGAAGCAGGAGGTCGACCGGGGACGCCGGGCTTTTCTGGCCGCGGCCGGAATTTCCGCCGCTCTGGCGCTGCCGGCCGGGCGGCTGATCCGGCACAGCGCCTCATCGGGGAAAGCCGCCGGCGGCGTGCCGCCGGTGATGCCGCCCGGAGCCGGCAGCCGCGATGAATTCCTGCGCCGCTGCACGGGCTGCGGACTGTGTATCGCAAACTGTACCGGACACACCCTGAAACCGGCCTTCCTCGAATACGGACTGGCCGGGATGGGGCAGCCGGTGCTTTCCTTTGAAGTCGGCAAATGCGAGTTCGAATGCCGCAACTGTTCGAATCTCTGTCCGACCGGCGCGCTGAAAAAATTGACCGCCGACGAGAAGCACCATTGCCGGATCGGCGAGGTGCGGTATTACCGGGAGCGTTGCGTGGTCGTGACCGACGGCACAAGCTGCGGGGCCTGTGCCGAACACTGTCCGACCGGTGCGCTCCAGATGGTGCCGTACAGAGATCACCTGACGATTCCTCAGGTGGTGGAGGAGCTCTGCATCGGCTGCGGCTGCTGTCAGTACATCTGCCCGGTGTCGGGGGCGGAGGGGAAGGCGGTTATGGTGCACGGCGTCGCGGAGCAGACCCGCGCCGCCGATCCGCACAGGGTTCTGGAGAAAACGGAGACGGAACAGCCGGAAACGGAAGAGTTTCCGTTCTGAGAATGGAAAGAGTAGCCGGAATGATTCCGGTGGGAGATCGGTCGGGAATGGTGAAGCATTATATTCGCAGAATCGTGCGGTTCTGGAAAGTCGTCTGGTGGTTTATCGTATCGAGCATCCGGGTGCACCGGGATCAGAAGGGGCGCTCCGGCTGGGATGCCGTCGCATGTTCGGCCCGGCATGCGCGGGAGTGGGCGCGCGGCTCGGCGAGGATTTTCAATTTCGAGATTGAGGTCCACGGCGATCCGCAGCAGTTTCCGGGCGGGCTGATCGTCAGCAATCATCAGGGGTATCTGGATATTCTGACCCATGCGGCGATTTTCCCGATCCGGTTCGCGCCGAAGATGGAGATGCGGAAATGGCCGGTGCTCGGCCCGTTCGTCGCGCAGAGCCGCCCGATCTGGATCAACCGCACGTCGCGTCAGAAATCGAAGGAGGCCGCCGATGAAATGATTGCGACGCTCGAGCACAAGATCAATCTGCTCGTCTATCCGGAGGGAACGAGCACGGACGGCGAGCACGGGCTGCTGCCGTTCAAGTCGACGCCGTTCGAGGCGGCGGTCGAGGCCGGGTGCCGCATTCAGCCGCTGCTGACGTTTTTCAGCAGCGGGGACCCGAACGCCTATCCGCTGGCCTGGTTCGGGCACGCTGCGCTTTTTCCGCACATCTGGCGGATTCTCGGCCTGTCGCATGTGAAGGCCGATGTTTATATTCTGCCGGTCGTGGAACCGGTTCCCGGTGAAAACCGCAAGGAGCTGGCCGCCCGGGTCCATGAACTCATGTGTGCCGAATACAAAAGGATCAAAGGTCATGATGAAACCTGAAAAATATCTGCGCGGCGCATTCGGCGCCTGGGAGATGCTGATCGATTTTCCGCTGCCGGCGGCTTTGCGCGCCCGGCTCGGCGGCAGGACGGATGCGACTTCGAAGCTGGTCGGATTTCCGCTGGCGGGGGCGGCGGTCGGCATCCTGCTGGCGCTGGCGGCGGTCTTCTGCTCGGTCGTTTTCAAGCCGGTGGCGGGGAGCATCATTTTCGCGGTTCTCTGCACGGCGTTCCTTGATTTGAAGGATTCCGGGCGCGGCCTCGGGCTGCTGACGTCGTGTTTTCTGCTGAAGCAGCACGGGGTCCCGGTGGTCGACGCGCTGCCGAGGATGACCGGGGACTGGAACGCGATCGGCAATCCTCTGGCCGCCGTCTTCGTTTCGCTGCTGGAGGTGGCCAAGGCCGCATTGCTGTTCACGCTGGCTTTCTACGGCGCGAAGCTCTGGATTCTCGTGATCCTGGCCGGCGCTTTTACGGTGCAGGGGATGCTGGCCGCCGACCCGGACCGCGAGAGCGGCGTGCCGCTGCTGCCGGTGCCGCATGAAAACCGCCGGGCCGGCTGGTGGGCGTTCGGCATCCTCTATCTGATCATGCTGCCGTTCTTTCCGTTCGGGGTGATTGCGGCGGGCGCCGTGGTTTATTTCTGCGCGACCGGGTTTGCGGGCTACTTCCGCCGGAATTACGGCGGGGTTACGTCGGATTTCATCACGCTGGCCGGCAGCCTGACCGAGCTGCTGCTGCTGATTGTCGGCGTATTGTTCGCTCTGGACGTAAAATAGGAACGGATACGATGCGGAATGATTTCACGAAACGTTACGATGTTGTGGTTGCCGGCGGCGGCGTTGCCGGTGTGGCGGCGGCGCTTGCGGCGGCCCGTCGCGGGGCGAAGACCGCGCTGATTGAGAAAACGGTGCTCTGGGGCGGTCTCGCCACGGCCGGAATCATTTTCATCTATCTGCCTCTCTGCGACGGCAACGGAACGCAGGTGACCTTCGGCATCTCCGAAGAACTCCTGAAAACCGGTCTCAAATACGGACCCGGCGAAATTCCGCCCGGTTGGAGCAGCGGCAGAAACCTGGCGGAAGAAAAGCGTTACCGGGTTGTTTTTTCTCCGGCTTCGATGGTGCTCGGGATCGACGAACTGCTTCAGGCGTCCGGCTGCGACCTGTGGCTCGACACGCAGCTGATCGATGCGGAGACGGCGGGCGACCGGGTGACGGCGGTGCGGGTGGCGAACAAGTCCGGCATCGGACGCCTCGAGGCGGCTGTGTTCGTCGATGCGTCCGGTGATGCGGATGTCGCTTTTTTTGCCGGGGCGGATTGCCCGGTTGCGGCGAATGCGCTGGCAAGCTGGACGCTGGAGTATTCAAAGCAGGAGAGCGGAGCTGTGCTCGCGCCCGGAATCCGCGCTTCGATCGTCGGCGGTTCGACCGACCCGGATTTTACGGAGCCCGGCGTCAGCGGGCGGATGGTCAGTGATTTCGTCATGGCCGGGCGGGAGAGATACCGGCGGCAGCTTGCGGAAGCCTATGCTTCGGGGGCGGCCGACCGTTTCGGCCGTTTCCCGCTCAAGCTGCCGGCCATGCCGGATTTGCGCCACACCCGGCGGATTGACGGGGCGTTCACCTTGCAGCCGGGTATGGAGTGGCGGGCGTTCGAGGATTCGGTCGGGGTCTGCGCCGACTGGAGATGCTGCGGCAAGGTCTGGGAATTACCGTACCGTTCGCTGCTGCCGAAAACGCTGAGCAATGTGCTGGCGGCGGGCCGCTGCATTTCGTCGGAGGGCGATGCGTGGGAGGTGACCCGGGTGATTCCCGTGGCGGCGCTGACCGGAGAGGCCGCCGGAGCCGCGGCGGCGCTTGCCGCGGAACGGCGGACGACTGCCGCGGAACTGCCGTATGCGGAGGTGCAGCAGGCGATGCGGAAAGCCGGAAACCCGACCCGTATCGCCGAACTGTATCCGTAAGAAAAGCGGGGCGGAAATTCTCCCGCCCCGGGAATTCGTTTCCGCTAACGGCTGATGGTTTCGGCGAGCGCATCGGCGAAGCTCCACGAGGGGGTGAAGCCGGCGGCGCGGATCTTCTCGGGCGAGGCGGTCGAATGCCTGATGTCTCCCGCCCGTTCCGGCAGGTGTACGATTTCGGATTTCGAGCCGGTCAGCCGGATGATCTCTTTCGCAAGGTCGTTGATGGTGATTTTGCCGCCGTTCGCAATGTTGTAGACGCCGGTATGAGCGCTCATGGCGAGGAACGCGTTCGCCGCGACGATGTCCTTCACGAAGATGAAGTCGCGGGTCTGGCCGCCGTCGCCGAAAATCGTCAGCGGTTCGTTCTTCCGGGCCTTGTCGATGAAAATCGGCACTGCGGCGGCATAGGCGCTCTTCGGGTCCTGGCGCGGCCCGAACACGTTGAAGTAGCGCAGGCAGGCGGTCTGCAGTTTTCCGGTTTCGGTGAACATCCGGCAGTAGTATTCGCCGTCGAGCTTTGTGATCGCATACGGGCTCTTCGGCTCCGGCGTCATGCTTTCGCGTTTCGGCAGCTCGGGATTGTCGCCGTAGACGGCCGCCGAGGTCGAGAAACAGAGCTTTCTGACGCCGGCGCGGGCGGCCTCTTCCAGGACGACGATCATGCCGGTGCCGTTGATGTCCATGCACTCCGTGATTTTCTCCATCGACTCCGGCACGCTGACGAGCGCGGCGAGGTGAAAGACGTAATCGACGTCCTGCATCGCCTGCCGCACGAGTTCGCGGTTCCGGATGTCCCCCTCGATGAATTCGACGTCGAAGCCGTCGAGGTTCCGGCGGTAACCGGAGCGCAGCGAGTCGAGCACCCTCACTTCGGCCTTCCCCTGAAAATGTTCGACGATGTGGCTGCCGATGAAGCCGGCGCCGCCGGTGACGAGTACGCGCATGTTACTTTTTCTCCTCTGCCCGGGCGAAATCCCAGTTTTCCAGATAGTCCGGCAGCGCCGGAACGTTCTCCGGCATGCCGCCGGAACGGATCGAATCCGCGCCGCAGCAGCCTGCCGCGACGCTGTAACGCGCGGCCTGCGGCGTCGACCAGACGTCGTAGACGCCGTGCAGCGCGTCGATGAAGCTTTCGATGATCAGCGGGTCGGCGCCGCCGTGTGAGCCGTCCGACGCATCGACGCGGCAGGTGATGTCGCCTTCGAGCCGGAAGTTGTCGGTGCGGCGGGTCCAGATCTGGATGTCGCTCTTCGGCGAGTAGTCTCCGTAATTTTCGAGCCGCCCCCGTGTGCCGATGACCGTGTAGTTCCGGCAGGTGTCCGGCGTGTAGAAGCACTGCTCGTAGCTGGCCATGACGCCGTTGGCGAGCTGCATGTTGATCATGTTGACATCCTCCACCTCGATGACCGGGTAGAGCTCCTTCTGCTCGAGCGGAGGCCAGTGGTCCGTCTTCCAGACCGACGCAATGCCCTCTCGGATCCGTTCCTCTCCCGCCGGCCGGCGCGGCAGCTTGTCGTAGACGGAGAGATTGCCCATGCCGTTGACCCGCACCGTGCGCGATCCGGCCAGGAAGTGGATCACGTCGATATCGTGCGCGCCCTTCTGCAGCAGCAGGCTGTTGCTGTACGCCTTTCTGGCGTGCCAGTCGCGGAAATAGGCGTCGCCGCCGTAGCTGACGAAGTGACGGCACCAGACCGCCCTGACTTCTCCGATCGTTCCGGCGTCGATGATCTCCTTCATCTTGCGGACGAACGCCATGTAACGCATGTTGTGGCCGATGACGAGCTTGGTTCGGCCGGCATAAGCTGCCTCGAGGATGCGGTCGGCGCTGTCGATCGCGATTGCGATCGGTTTTTCGAGATAGACCGGAACCCTGTGTCCGAGCGCATAGACGGCATGCTCTTCGTGCAGGAAGTCCGGACTGGCGATGACGACGCCGTCGAGCTGCTCTTTGTCGATCATTTCGCGGTAGTCGGTGTAGACGGCCGGCTCCGTGCGGTATTTTTCGCGGTAGCGGTCGAGGAACATCTGCCGCTGTTCCGGGTAGCGGTCCGCGCCGGCGACGACGCGCGCTTTGCCGGGCAAATTGGCGTGATCGGCGAGTGTGCCGCGCCCCGCGCAGCCGATAAGTCCGATTCTGAGTTCTTTCATAAATATCGCTTTCTCCGGGCCTGAAAATGGCAATGCCGGTTCCTTTTATTCTTCTTATAATATAACCCGGGATGCGCAATCGCCAAATGGAATTTTCATGATTCGTTATGGATTTTTCGGCAAAACGGCATTCGCCGGATGATTCCTTGCGGAAATTCAACCGAAACGGGTTGAAAAAATCGCCGATCGGGTGTAAATTGTGATATTATTTGTGGAACTGAGGTGTCATAACGGTCTTTTTCAGTAAAAGAAGCCAACTTTTACTCATCTAATCAATAACGGAGGAATCATGGCTAAAAAAATGCAAACCATCGACGGGAATTACGCGGCGTCGTACGTTGCCTACGCGTTCAGCGAGGTGGCGGCGATCTACCCGATCACCCCTTCCTCGACGATGGGCGAGTACGCCGACATCTGGGCCAGCCAGGGCCAGAAGAACATGTTCGGCCAGAAGCTTGAAGTTGTTGAAATGCAGTCCGAAGCCGGTGCCGCCGGTGCGGTGCACGGTTCTCTTTCGGCCGGTGCGCTGACCACGACCTACACGGCCAGCCAGGGGCTGCTGCTGATGATTCCGAACATGTACAAGATCGCCGGCGAGATGCTCCCGACCGTCTTCCACGTTTCGGCCCGCGCCCTCGCGGCCCAGTCGCTGTCGATCTTCGGCGACCATTCCGACGTGATGAGCTGCCGCGCGACCGGTTACGCGATGACCTCCGCCGCGTCGATCCAGGAGACCCACGACCTCGCGCTCGTCGCCCACCTTGCGACGCTCGAGAGCGAAATCCCGTTCCTCGCGTTCTTCGACGGCTTCCGCACCTCCCATGAGTTCCAGAAGGTCGAGCTGCTCGATTACTCCGACATGAAGTCGATGCTCGACATGAAGTACGTCGAGCGTTTCCGCAACCGCGCGCTGCGCCCGGATGCTCCGTACGCGAAGATGGCCGCCCAGAATCCGGACGTCTACTTCCAGGGCCGCGAGACGACCAACAAGCAGTACGAGGCGCTCCCGGCCATCGTCCAGAAGTATATGGACAAGGTCGGCGAAGTCACCGGCCGCAAGTATCACCTGTTTGATTACGTCGGCGCCGCCGACGCCGACAAGGTCATCGTCGCGATGGGTTCCGCCTGCGAGACCATCGAAGAGGCGATCGGCTACCTGAATGCGAAGGGCCGGAAGCTCGGTCTCCTGAAGGTTCGTCTCTATCGCCCGTTCGCTGCCGATGTGCTCGTCAAGGCGCTGCCGGCGACCGTCAAGAAGGTTGCGGTCCTCGACCGCTGCAAGGAGCCCGGCAGCCTCGGCGAGCCGCTTTTCCTCGACGTCAAGGCCGCTCTCGCCGGGAAGGATGTCACCGTTATCGGCGGTCGTTACGGACTGGCCAGCAAAGAGTTCACCCCGTCGATGGTCAATGCGATCTACAAGCACATGGACGGCAAGAACACCCACAATTTCACCGTCGGCATCAATGACGACGTGACCGGTCTTTCGCTGCCGATCGATGAAGAGATCGTCACCGAGCCGGCCGGCACCACGGCCTGCATGTTCTGGGGCCTCGGCGGCGACGGCACCGTCGGCTCGAACAAGAACTCGGTCAAGATCATCGGCGACCACACCAACAAGTACGTGCAGGCCTACTTCGTCTACGACTCGAAGAAGTCCGGCGGCATCACGGTTTCGCACCTGCGTTTCGGCGACAAGCCGATCACCAGCGAATACACGATCACGGCGCCGAACTTCGTTGCCTGCCACAATCCGGCTTACATCGGCCGTTACGACATGCTCGCCGGCATCGTTGACGGCGGCACGTTCCTGATCAACAGCGAACTCCCGGCCGACAAGGTCTTCGAGAGCTTCACCCGCGAAATGCAGGAAGTCATCGTCAGGAAGCATGTGAAGGTCTACACGATCGACGCGCTGAAGCTCGCGCTCGAAGTCGGCAGCCCGAAGTACGTTTCGACCATCATGCAGACCTGCTTCTTCAAGCTGGCCAACATCATTCCGGCCGACGAGGCGATCGGCTACATCAAGTCCGGAATCGAGAAGAAGTTCAAGAAGAAGGGCGACGATGTCGTCAAGGAAAACCAGGCCTGCGTCGATCAGGCGCTCGCCATGCTGAAGGAAGTCGAAGTTCCGGCTTCGCTGGACGGCGTCGCGGCCTACGAGCCGAAGGCGCTCATCACCGAAGATATGGGCACGTTCGCGAATACGCTCATGAAGCCGATCCTGCACCAGAAGGGCGACGACATCCCGGTCTCCGCGATGTCCTATGACGGTTCGATGCCGACCGCGACCTCGAAGTTCGAGAAGCGCGGAATCGCTCCGTCGGTTCCGAAGTGGGATTCGGCCGCCTGCATCCAGTGCAACCAGTGCGTGATGGCGTGCCCGCATGCCGCGATCCGTTCGAAGCTGATCGAGCCGGCGAATCTCGCCGGAGCGCCGGCCTCCTTCAATACCGTCGACGCGAAGCCGCCGGTCAAGAAGGAGCTCGGTCTCAAGTACCGTCTGCAGGTCTTCATCGAAGACTGCACCGGTTGCGGCGTCTGCGTCGAGACCTGCCCGGTCAAGGAGAAGGCGATCCACCTGACCCACACGCCGGAAGAGCGTGCCGCCGGCCAGGACGAGAACGTCGAATTCTTCCTCTCGCTGCCGGACAATGTCATGGGCGGCACCGATGCGAAGACCGTCAAGGGTTCGCAGTTCCTGATGCCGTACTTCGAGTTCAGCGGCGCCTGCGCGGGCTGCGGCGAAACTCCGTACGTCAAGCTGGTCAGCCAGCTCTTCGGCAACCGCATGATCGTCGCGAACGCGACCGGCTGTTCGTCGATCTACGGCGGCTCGTTCCCGTCGCTGCCGTACTGCAAGGACAAGAAGGGCCGCGGTCCGGCCTGGGCGAACTCGCTCTTCGAGGACAACGCGGAATACGGCTTCGGCATGCGCCTCGCGGTCGATACGAACCGCAAACAGCTGATGGACTGCATCAAAAAGATCCAGGAACTCGGCGTCTGCTGCGACGATATGAAATCGGCGCTTGATTACGCGGTCGCGAACTGGGAGAACACCTCCGACGAAGCGATGGCCAATCAGGAAAAGCTCGGCGAGCTGCTGAAGGTCGCCGTTGAAAAATCCGAAGGCGAAAAGCGGGAAATCTACGCCAAGATGCTCGAGCTGAAGGATTACTTCGTCGACAAGTCGGTCTGGATCCTCGGCGGCGACGGCTGGGCCTACGACATCGGTTTCGGCGGCCTCGACCATGTCGTTGCGCAGAACCGCAACGTGAACATCCTCGTGCTCGACACCGAGGTTTACTCGAACACCGGCGGCCAGGCTTCGAAGTCGACTCCGATCGGTGCTGTGGCGCTCTTCGCGAACAGCGGCAAGCGCCTGACCAAGAAGAACCTCGGCTTCATGTGCATGAGCTACGGCAATGTCTATGTCGCCTCGATCTCGATGGGCGCGAACCGTCAGCAGGCGCTGACCGCGATCCGCGAGGCCGAAGCGCACAACGGCCCGTCGATCATTCTGGCCTATGCTCCGTGTATCGCTCACGGCATCAACATGTCGAAGAGCCAGACCGAAGCGAAGCGCGCGGTCGAGGCCGGCTACTGGCCGCTCTACCGCTACAACCCGGCGGAGGAGCAGCCGTTCAAGTGGGAGACCAAGGAAGCCACCGCGAGCTTCCAGGAGTTCATCCGCAGCGAGAACCGTTACAAGGCCCTCTTCAAGACCTCTCCGGCCGATGCCGAAGAGCTGTTCACGAAGGCGGAAGCCGACGCGAAGCGCCGCATGACCTTCTACAAGAACCTCGGCGAACTCATGAAGTAAGCCGGACGGTGTTCCGAAAGCCCGTTCCCCGGATTTCCGGGAGCGGGCTTTTTTCTCATACAGGTCGGAAGATTGCCGTTTTGTCATCGAATTAAGTTGCCGCCGCGGTTGACAAAGGGGCGGATTCAGACTATTTTAACTGATATCATTATCAGTATTCCGGAACGGAGTTCCGGAGGGATTGCTCAGGGAGGTTCGTGAGGATTATGAGGCTGGTCGGTACGCTTCTGCCGTGTGTTGTGATTCTGGGGATGGCCGGCTGCTGCCGCCGGGCGGAGATGCCGGAGCCTCCCCCGCCGGAGAACAAGGTCGTGACCGATCTTCCGCTCGGAATCATCGGGGAGACCGAAGTGGTCTACCTGCCGGATTTCACCGTTCCCTTCGAGGCGCGGATCGACACAGGCGCGACGACGAGCTCGATCGATGCGCGGGATGTCCGGACCTTCGAGCGCGACGGCAGAAAATGGGTCTCCTTCCGGGTCTTTGCCCGTTCCGGCGGGGAGTCGAAGGAGTACGAACTGCCGGTGGCGCGGACGGTCCGCATCAAGCAGCACGGCGGAGAGTCGCTTGAACGGATTTCCGTCATGCTGACCTTCCGCATGGGCCATCTGACGCTCGAGCGCGAATTCACGCTGACCGACCGCAGCAAGTTCGAATATCCGGTTCTGGTCGGCCGCAACATCATCAACGGCATTGCGGCGGTCGATCCGTCCCGCCGCAACGTGCTGTAAGGAGGATACATGGCCGATTCCCGCAATCCGCGCCGGATGCTCTACATCCTGGTGATTCTTCTGGCCGTCGCAGCGGTGGCGGTTTCGTTTGTGAAGATCAACTTTTTCGGTTTCAGCCTCAGCGACCGCGCCGCTTTCTTTTATCAGGTCGACGGCAATATCACGCTGGAGCCGTCCGGAGATGAACCGGTGCGGATCTCTCTCGCCGTGCCGGAGCCCGATGCGGGATGGGCGTTCGGGCTCGACCCCGACAGCCGCACCCGGTTTCAGCTGCAGGAGCAGGACGGTTTTCCGCGCATGGTGCTGACGCTGCCGGCCCCGGTTGAAACGCGCCGCGTATCGTGCCGCTACCGCCTGGTGCCGGCGCCGCAGCGGGAGCTGCCGCCTCTTTCTCCGCCGGAAAACGCCGGGGAAACACTGGTTGCGGATACGGTGAAGATCGCTGCCGCCGCAATTCTGGACCGAATCGACCCGGAACGTAAACTGCCTGCCGCCAAACTGGTTCCGGCCCTGCTGCTCCGGCTCGGCGCCCTGTCGCCGGCTGAAAAGCGGGCGCTGGCTCCGAACTCGGGTTCCGATGTGACGGTCGATGCCGCGATCGCGGTGCTGGCCGGGCGCGGCATCCCGGCCCGCGCCCTGCGCGGCATTCTGCTCGACCAGAAGCGCTATCAGCAGCAGCCGTCGGTTTACCTCGACGTCTGGTACGGGGACCGCTGGCATATCTACCGGCCGAACACAGGGGCTCTTGAAGCTCCCGGTGAATTTCTGGTTCTGCAGCGCAGCGACAAATCCCTGCTGGAGGTGACCGGGGCGAAGAATTCATCGATCCGCTTCTCCGTGACCCGGGTTCCGGCCGGAGCGGAGCAGCTGAACCGGATTCGGGCGAAGATCATCGATGACCGTTCGCTTTCGGGTTTTTCGCTTTTTTCACTGCCGGCCTCGGAACAGAACCTGTTCAAACGCCTTGCGCTGCTGCCGCTGGCGATTCTGCTCATCGTCATCACGCGCAACATCGTCGGCATCACGACGATGGGAACCTTCATGCCGGTGCTGATCGCTATGGCGTTCCTCGAAATGCGGCTGCTGCCGGGACTTGTGAATTTCGCGCTGATTCTGACGGTCGGGCTCGGAATCCGCGCCTGGCTGTCGCGTCTGAATCTGCTGATGGTGCCGCGCATTTCGGCGGTGGTGGTCGTGGTGATTCTGCTGATGCAGCTGATCAGCGTAGGAGCGAACCTGATCAACCTGCCCGAGTTCGTTGATGCGACTTTCTTCCCGATCATCATCATCGCCTGGACCATCGAGCGCGCTTCGACGACCTGGGAAGAGGACGGAGCGAAGAATACGCTCAAGCAGCTCGCCGCCAGCATCGGCGCCGCCGCGGTCTGTTATCTGGTTCTGTCGAGCGGTTATCTGCAGTATGTGCTCTACACGTTTGCGGAGCTGAATCTGATTATTCTCGGCGTGATTCTGCTGCTCGGCACCTACACAGGCTACCGGCTGACGGAGCTCGCGCGCTTCGAACCGCTGGTGAAGCCATGAAACTGCCCGCCGTCAGACTGCCCCGGCTGGTTTCCCCGGCGAGCCTGCATCGCGCCGGCGTGCTCGGCATGAACCAGCGCAATTACGCCTACATCATGCGCTACAACCGCCGGGCGGATTACCCGGATGTGGACGACAAGCTGCGCACGAAGCAGCTGGCGATTCGTCACCATGTGGCGACGGCGGAGCTGATCGGCAGCATCCGGCACCAGTATGAGGTCAGAGGTTTCCGCGACATGATTGCGGGTGTGCCGGACTTCGTGATCAAGCCGGGACACGGCAGCGGCGGCCGCGGCATTCTCGTCATCAAACGGCACGACGGCGTGAATTTTTACAAACCGAACGGCGAGGTGTGCAGTTATGAGTTCATTTACGAGCACATTTCGAATATTCTCTCCGGCCTTTACAGCCTGGGCGGACAGGTGGATTATGCCCTGTTCGAGCGCTGCATCGATTTTTCGGATGTTTACAGCCGTTTCAGTTTTCAGGGCGTGCCGGATGTGCGGCTCATCGTCTTCTGCGGCTACCCGGTCATGTCGATGATCCGGCTGGCGACGCGCGAGTCGGACGGGCGGGCGAACCTGCACCAGGGGGCGGTCGGCGTGGGGCTGCGCATCCGGGACGGACGGCCGGAGTTCGCGGCCTCGCACAATAAGGAGGTCACGTACCATCCCGATACCGGCGCGGCTTTTTCGGAGCTCGTCGTTCCGCAGTGGGAGGAACACCTCGAGCTTGCCGCCCGTTGTGCCGAAATGACGCCGCTCGGTTATTTCGGCGCCGATATTGCGACGGACCGCAGGCGCGGGCCGCTGCTGCTTGAGCTCAATGCGCGTCCCGGGCTGGCGATCCAGATCGCGAACGGGCACGGGCTGCTTTCGCGCCTCCGGCTGATCGAGTCGCTGCCTCCCGGCGCGCACGCGACCCGGGCGGAGAAAATCGCGTTTGCACGGGAACAATTCGGTTGAGGCGATACAAAATAAAGGGTGACGGAGATGAGAACGCAATGTACGTTTTGCGGACAGCGGTTTGAGATCGGCGACAACTATCTCGGCAAGACCGTCGGCTGTACGAATTGCGGAAAGGACTTTGTCGTTTCCGCACTGCCGGAGCGCAAGGTCCTCCGGCCGGTGCCGGTCAAACCGCATCCGGAGAGGTCGGATTTCGTTCCGCCTCCGCCGCCGAAACCGGCGCCGCCGCCTCCGAAGGTGCCGGCTCCGGGCATGGGAGGGGATCTGTATTCGCTGCTCGAACGGCAGGGGCTGGCGCCGAAAACGCCGCCTCCGCCTCCGCCGCCGTTTTCGGGGATGAAAACCTATGACCGGGAAGAGGAGGAGCCCGCGTCCGGGCTGGATGCCGACCGGATGCCGGAAGCGTCTCCTGACCGGAAAAGCAGCTCTCCTTTTTCCTTCGATTTCGGCGGCGGCAAGGGGAGCAGCGGCCGCTTCCTGCTGCCGATTGCGGCTGCCGTTTTCGCGTTGTTCGTCATAGCCGTCCTCCTGATGAACGGCGGCGGACGCGGGAGGATGCTGATCATCGACGAGCTGTTCCGGGAAAATCTGATTTCCCTGCTGAATGCCGGTTCGGAGATTGAAACGATGTCGAGCCGGGGGATCGACAAGGATCGGCTCGAAGCCTCGGCCAACCGGCTGGAGGCGCAGCTGAAGCTGCTTCAGGCGAACCGGGCCGCATTCCCGGCGGACAGCGGCGATCTGGAGGCCGCGCTGGCGAAGTACGGACAGGCGGTCACCGGCTGGCGCCATGCGATTGAACTCTGGGACGCGAAGCGGAACTCTTCGAATGCCTCCTGGCCGGGCTTCGATCTTTCGACCGCCTACGGCGAAGCGTTTTACCGCCAGCTGGAATCGTATGCCGGGGAACGGATTGCGGAGGCGTTGAATCCGGATAAGAAATATCTGGATTTCGACCGGGCGGTCGGGATTCTGCTCGGCGTGTCCGGAGACCACTGCCGGGCCGGGCAGACCGGGCTGCTGCGTTGCCTCTCGGCGCAAAAACTCTGACCGGGCAGCCGGAATCACTTCCGCATTCATTCCGTTTTTCATCTGTTTTGCATGAAAAACGGAATTTGTGTTTGCTTATTCCGAAAAAAGCAATATCTTGATTCATAACCGGTGGAGGAGCCGGTTTTCCGCATCCGTTCTCCGGAAGGGGGAAGGGCAGGGCTTATTTTCAGGAGGAGAAGCTATGAATACCAGAAAAGTCGCAAGAGTGGTGACCGGCATCCGTACAGAAGACGGCGCCGGAGTGAAGCTGACCCGGGTGATCGGGCATGATGACGTGAAGGATTTCGATCCGTTTCTGATGCTGGACGCTTTCGATTCACGGAATCCGGACGACTATACCGCGGTTTTCCGTGGCATCCGCATCGCGGCATCGAAACGGTCACCTATCTGATTTCAGGCAATATCGAGCACGGCGACAGCCTCGGCAACCAGGGCTGCATTTCCGACGGCAGCTGCCAGTGGATGACCGCCGGCGGCGGAATCATCCACCGGGAGATGCCGAAACCGTCGCAGCACATGCTCGGCGCTCAGCTCTGGATCAACTTGCCGAAGAAGGACAAGATGACCGCCCCCGCCTACAATGACATCAGGGCGGAGGCGATTGCGAAAGTCGCCGAAGATGGGGCTCGGATCGCGGTCGTCTCCGGCGAATACAAAGGCGTCCGGGCTTCGATGCAGGGCGATTTCGTCAAAACGACCTACCTCGACATCGAGCTTGAGTCCGGCCGGGAGTGGACGCTCGAAACACCGCCGGAAAACACTGTTTTTCTCTATATCGTGCTCGGGTCGCTGCGGATCGACGGCGTCTCCCATGAAAATCGCCGCGCCGTCCTGTTTGGCCGGGGAGAGCGGATTTGCGTGACGGCAGGTGAAAAGGGAGCGCGTTTTCTGCTGTTCTCCGGCAAGCCGCTCGGCGAACCGGTCGCCTGGGCGGGGCCGATCGTCATGAATACGCGCGAAGAGCTGGCGCAGGCCTTCCGCGAGCTCGACGACGGCACCTTTGCACGCGGCTGCGACACGGCGCACGGAAATGAATAAGCCGGATGCCGGGCGTGAGCCTCGGGGAAGGCCCTGTACGCTTTTTCTTTTCACGGAATCGCGGCTGTTGCGATGCGCCTGTCGAGCTCCCCGCAGTTTTCGAGGTAGAACGCAGCGCTTTCGAGGTTGCGGAAGTGCTGCTTCGGCGTAATCTCGCGCGGGCGGCCCGAACACGGTTTCAGGACGGCCGTTTCGAAGATCAGCAGCGGATTGCCCGGAACCCGGCGGATCGCCGCCATGACCGAGGGCCAGTCCAGCAGCCCGAGTCCCGGCAGCCAATGGGCCTCATCGACGCCATCGTAGTCGGAGAGGTGGAACGAACGGAGCCGCCCGCGCAGCCGGTCGATGAATTCCGGCACGCGCTTCAGGCCGCCGTCGCCGGTCAGATGATTCACGTCAAAGCAGATTCCGGCCGCCTCCGGCATGCCGTCGGTCAGCGCCTGAAGCTCTTCGACGCAATTGCCGATGCAGGTTCGCGGCAGGAGCTCCACATTGAGCGATGCGCCGGCCGCCGCCGCGGCGCGGACCAGCGATGCGATGACCGGCCTGGTCTGCTCGAGCAGCATGCCGCGCTCTTCCGGCCGGACCGGTTCGATGCTGGTGTGGAAGGTGTAGTTTTTCGCCGCGAGCGGCGCGGTGAGCCGGATGAATTCGGCCAGGTATTCCGCGACGGCTTCCCGCTCCTTCTCTCCGGCCGGATACGGGAACTTTTCAAACGGACAGAACGGCAGGTGGACCGACGCGGTTTCGACTCCGGCGAGTTCATCGGCGTTGCGGACCAGTTCGACGAGCTCTTTCGTTTCCTGCGGTTCGAGATATTGGCCGCAGGAGAGCTCGATTCTGTGGAATCGGCTTTCGGACAAAGCCTTGCGCCATTCGGGGAGGCGGATCAGCGATGCATTGACGGAAACGGCATACCGGTACATGTTTTTCTCCTCTGTTTCCCGAAACGTTGCTTCTCTCTCGTCTCCCCGCTCCGGTCTGCGGAGAGCCGCTCGGACACGTCATTCATGGCGTTTGCGCGGCGGGTGATACTTTGCCGCAGCTTTTATAGGATACCACTGTTTTGCGCCGATGCCAAGCGCCGTTCTGAAAAAATCCGTCAAATGATGCTTGCTTCAAAGCTCCCGTCGCCGCTCCAGAGATATTTGTGCTCCTCGCTGTTGTAAGGCATGAGTTCATTGTAACGGTAGGATTTCGCGTGGCCGTCGGCATAGGAGGCGTTGCCGGAACCGGCATGGGGCGTGCCGGGCATGGTCATGTCGGTCCAGGTCGGGTCGAGCATGAAGTCATAGAACAGCGAACCGTCCGAGTCGGTGATGACCAGGAGCCTGCTCGGTTGCCGCAGCCGGGTGACCTTGGTCAGTTTTTTCAGGAGCCGGAAGCTGCCGCCGTCTCCGAGCGTGTCGTAATAGCCGGCGTAGACATTGTAGCTGTAAGGCAGGTTGTTGCTGTTGTAAGTATTGTCCTCATTGCGGAGGTCGGCTGCGCCGGGGTGGTCGAAGACGCCCGATATCACAGCCGTGCTGTTCGACTGGAGCGTCTGCTGGATTTTGTCATACCAGAACGGTGCCGTACCGTCGCCGCCGTCGAAGCAGCTCGGCAGGATGTCGAGATTCTGCTGGGTGTAGAAGGCGGTCGCGGTTCCGAGCTGTTTCAGGTTGCTCGTGCATTTGATCGCTTTGCCGCGTTCGCGCGCCTGCTGCAGCGCCGGGAGCAGCATGGCCGCCAGGATCGCGATGATCGTAATGACGACCAGGAGTTCGATGAGTGTGAAGAACCGTTTCATTCCGCAGCCTCCTCCCTTGATTTGCATTATGATACCGGGGAATGCCGCCGGCGTCGGGCGGCATTCAGAAAAAATCCGTCAGATGATGTTTGCGTCAAGCGTCCCGTCGCCGCTCCAGAGATATTTGTGCTCCTCGCTGTTGTAAGGCATGAGTTCATTGTAACGGTAGGCCTTCACATGGCCGTCGGCATAGGAGGCGTTGCCGAACCCGGTATGCGGTGTGCCGGGCATGGTCATGTCGGTCCAGGTCGGGTCGAGCATGAAGTCGTAGAACAGCGAACCGTCCGAGTCGGTGATGACCAGGAGCCTGCTCGGCTGCCGCAGCCGGGTGACCTTGGTCAGTTTTTTCAGGAGCCGGAAGCTGCCGCCGTCTCCGAGCGTGTCGTAGTAGCCGGCGTAGACATTGTAGCTGTAGGGCAGTTTGTTGCTGTCGTAGGTGTTGTCCGGATTGCGGAGATTGACCGAGCCGGGGTGATCGAAAACACCGGTCAATGCATCCCGGTTGGTTGCGGCGTTCGGCTGCATGGCGTCCTGAAGTTTGTTGAACCAGAACGGCGCCATGCCGTCGCCGCCGTCGAAGCAGCTCGGCAGGATGTCGAGATTCTGCTGGGTGTAGAAGGCGGTCGCGGTTCCGAGCTGTTTCAGGTTGCTCGTGCATTTGATCGCTTTGCCGCGCTCGCGCGCCTGCTGCAGCGCCGGGAGCAACATGGCCGCCAGGATCGCGATGATCGCGATGACGACCAGGAGTTCGATGAGTGTGAAGAACCGTTTCATTCCGCAGCCTCCTTTGATTGCATTTTTTTTCGGGATTCCGTTTCCGTATCGGCATGCTCCGCGACCCTGCCGTCATCTTCGGCATCGGCGGTGCGGTCCAGCGATTTCAACTGGCGGAAGAGCCGGACAAGGTCGCGGATTCCGCCCCAGGTGAACCAGACCGTGGTGACCGCCCCGATGAGCAGATTCAGCCAGATCGTATAATATTCGAACCAGGCGAACCAGGTTTCGTCGCTCCAGAAGCCGAAACAGGTGTTCGCAATGAGCTGAAAGAGAAAGATGAAAAACGTATAGCCGGTCCAGATCACGACCGACCAGGCGAGAATCCGGTCGGACCGGCTGTATTCGGCGGTGATTCCGGCAAGCCGGCTCCAGCGGAATTTCTTCTCCTTCGGGGCAGGGGGAGCGGCGGCGCCGCTGTCGCGGTGCAGCATCCGGTCGAGGTCGAACGGTTTGCGGCAGGTCAGCAGCGAGACGAGAATGTAGGAGCCGATGGCGAGCAGGATGCTAGCGAAGAACATCTCCTGTCCCGAGATCGGGAAGCGGTGCGGCGACATCTCCCAGTTTACGAACGGCAGCGCCGATCCGGCTCCCTCGAGAATCAACGCGAACTGCTTGAGCAGATCCGGATGATGATCCGAGAGATACGGGTAGATCGGGTCCTCCCAGAATTTGGTCAGGAGGAACGAGAGCGTTCCCATCACGACGCCGGAACACATCGCGCACCAGGCCCCCGCCGTCGTCGCGCGTCTCCAGTAGAGTCCGCCGATGATGACCGATCCCGCGCCGCCGAGGTAGATCGTCCCGGTGACCGCGAAGAACATCAGAATGTAGTCGATCTGGTTGAAGAAATAGCTGAAGCACCAGGCGAAAAGCGCAACCCCCGCGATGGCTCCGCGCAGCAGCCAGATGTGGGCGCGCGGCGACAGAGGCCGCTTTTTGAACGGCAGCAGCACATCCTGTACGAGAATCGACCCCCAGCTGTGCAGGTAGGTCGTGTCGGTGCTGATCATGAGGAACAGCATGAGCGCGCAGAACGCCCCCGTCGCACCGGTCGGCAGCAGATAACGGAGCGTCAGCGGAACACGCAGCTGGGAGCGGAGCGTTTCGGTCGTCGCGGCGGAGTCGAACTGGATCCTCTCCGCCAGCTCCGCGTTGACCAGCCCCGCCTGTGCGGCGAAATCCGGGTGGTTCAGAAAGGTGTAGGCGCCGTAGACCAGCAGCGGCACCATGACCGTGACGAAGCCTGCACGCCAGTAGCCGAGCACGCCGCCCATCTTCTGCTCGTGCGGCGACGCTCCGGCCGAGTTGTAGCCGGAGTTGCCCTGCCACGCCATCCGGCTGTAAATCGCCGCGAAGATCGAGATGAAGACGAAGAGGATGTTGAAGTCGGTCAGCTTGCCGGTGTCGAACGGGTTGATGAACGATTCGCCGGGCGGACGGGCGAGCATGACGTCGCGGAACTGGCTCATGCTGAAGGTTGTGAGGATCACCGCGACCAGAAGCGCGTAAACCCAGTAGCTGAAGATGCCCTGTACGCAGTCGGTCACCATGGTCGACAGCTGGCCGCCCATGGTGACGAGAATGACCGCGATGGTCAGAAAGAAAGCCATCAGCAGCCCGAAAACCGACCAGTCGGCGCCGAGAATGGAGACCGTCTCCGGCAGCCGCAGGAAATACTGGATGCAGCGCGCGCTGACCGCCGGGAAGATCGCGTAGTTCAGCACTCCGGCCAGAAAGGCGAGGAATCCGGCGAAGACGCGGAACGCCTTCGAATAGCGCATTTCGAAGAACTGCGCCAGCGTCATCGCCCGGGTTTCGCGGTAGCGGTAGATGACGAATCCGGTCAGGTTCATGGCCAGGCCGACCGGAATCAGCAGCGCCCACCAGAAGCTGATCGCGGAGCCGCTTTTGTAGGTCATTTCAAACGTCGCGACGAGGCTGATGAGGCCCATGCCGGCGGCGCCGTCGGCGACCGAGAGCAGATAGCGCCCGGCCGCGCGTCCGGCGGAGAGGAAGTCCGCCACGCCTTTTACGCAGCGCTGCGCCTGATAGCCGATCCAGAACACCGCGCCGAGCGGCACGAGAATGATCAGCCAGTCGATCCAGGAGAGGTCCATCGTCTGTATTTCCTCAGATTTCGAGTGTGATTTCGTCGAGGTGATTGTTGGCGGGGTCGCCGAACATGAGACAGGCCCGCAAGGGCGGCAGACAGTACTGCAGCCGGAGCCGCACAAGCCGGCGCTCCCCATCGCGGAAATGTCGCGTGAAGGCAGCTCCACCCTCGGCACGGTGGAACGACGGCAGCGACGGCAGCCGCGAATGATGGTTGCACTGCATCTCGCCGTCGAACCACAAGGTCAGCCCGACGTCGGCGGTCGCCGATACCATGACCGGATCGGGCGGCGTGCCGCGGACCTGGAGAAAGGTGAAGAGCTCGAGCGTGTTTGCATCGCGGGCGAACGGCGAGAGGTCGAACTGAAGCTGCCCGGTTTCGATGATCCGGTGCTTCAGCCGTTCCGGACAGCGGCCGGACTTCCGAAGCTCCCGTTCGAGCGCTTCGGTATCGCATTCCGCCGGGTCGGCGACGAGCCATCGGGAGCGGCAGATCGCCGGTTCGGAGCCATCGGGCCGGTAGGGCGCATAGGCCGGGTAGGGGACGGCCGGAAGCTTCGGGCGGAGGGTTTCGTGAAGCCGGAGAGTTTCGTCCACCGTCTCCGTCAGCGTTTGCGGCACGCCGGGGACCCGCTCGACATACGGACTCAGGCTCAGGCGGTCGTTCAGCCGTTCGAGCAGATCGGCCGGAAGGCCGCCGCGCCCGAGGAGAATGCCGAGAAACGCGCCGACGCTGGCGCCGGTGCAGTCGGCGTCGCGCCCGAGATTCACGGCTGACAGTACGCTCGGCAGGAATTCCCCGTTTCCCCAGAGCAGGGCGTGGCAGATGAAGGCGAGGTTAGTCACACAGTCCGTGAAGTTGTAGTGGTAGAAGGTTTCGCGGATGCGGCTTCCGGCTTCGCCGGCTTCGACTCCGGCGCGGTGGAGTTCGAAAACGGCGTCGAGCGTCCGGGCGAGGCGGCAATCGTCCGGCAGCTGCGCCCGTCCGAATTCGAGCGACGGGATGAGTTCCCCGGTTGTGAAGGCGCGGCACTCGGCCGCCGCCATGAAGATTTCACCCCATACGCCGTCCCCCCAGTGGTCCACCGAGGCGTCGAGTTCGGCGAAGTGCATGGCTGCGTCCGGGCGCCCGGCGAAGACGGCGGCCCAGATTTCCGAACGGATCGTCGCGCCCATGCCGTCCGCAAAGCAGTTGTCGAGCCAGCCCGAGACGGGCGGGTTCACACCGTGCCGCAAATTGCGGATCGCGATGCTGTATTCGTCGCACCCGGCCGGAATGTGGCGGCGCCAGAGGTGGCTGAAGGCGGCGGCATCCAGGTCGAGCCCGCGCTCCCGGAGCCCGGTCAGCCAGATCAACTGCATTTCAAGGTCGTCGTTCGGGACGTCCTGGCGCAGCCGGATCGACTCCGGCGTCAGGTTCGGACGATAGGGAACGCCTTCGAACGGCATGCCGATCGCGCCGCCGAGGCATTTGCCGGCCCAGCAGCCGGAGATTCTTTCACGCAGGTCGAGACTCATCTGGTTGGCTCCTTCGGTTTGCCGTTGTCCTGCCGGAACGCCTTGAATACGGCGTCGGCGTAGCATTTCATGCCGTTGTCGTTCGGATGCCAGCGGACGCCGGCCGTCGCGCCGTCGCCGGTGTTGGCCGGGTCGTTTTCGAACGGCGAAACCGGGACGAATGCAATGCCGAGCTGCTCCGAAATGCGCCGCTGCGCAGCCTCGACCTCCCGGGCGCATTCATCGTAATCGGGGGCGGTGCAGTTTTTAAACTCCTCGCGGTAGCGCGGATTCCAGATGCCGATCGTGATGATGCGCGGCGGCCCCGGGAATTCCCGGAGCGCTTTCAGCAGCTTCTCATAGTCGGCCGGGAAGCGCTTCGCCGTTTCGCCGAACGCCGAATGCTCGCCGTTCTGCACGAGAATCAGGTCCGGGCGCAGCGCCTTCTCCTGTTCGACGGAGGCGACGGCGAGGTCCGGGCGGCCGCCGGTTCCGAATACGACCCGGACCTTCTTCCCCGGCATCGTCTGCTGCACCATGCGGGCGAAGCGGTGAACATAGTCGTTCGCTTCGGAGGTCGCTGCCATGCCGCACTCGCGCGCCCAGCCGAGCTTTTCGCGCGTCTCCTCGTTCCAGCCGTGGCGTGAAATGCTGTTTCCCTTCACGAGGATGACATACTCTTTATCCGTTTTCGGGGCGGCCGCCGCGGCATCGGCCGCCGGAACGAAGCTGAGCAGATCCGCGTTTTCGGGAACGACTTCGATCGCATTCAGCAGCCGCGCGGTCGGGTCGCTGCCGCCGACGGTCCGGAACTCGATCCGGATTTCCCCTTTCTCAGGCTCCACATCCGGGATGACGAGCTCAGCGTAGCCGCGTTCCGGCGACTCGGACTTGAAGAGGTCGTAGTCCGGAACCGCCGTCTTGCCGTTGACCAGGACCGCGAACCGGAAGAGTCCGTCCTTGCGTCCCGGCTCGAAGCCGACCCGGAAAAGCAGCCTCACCGTGTATTTGCCCGGCTTCACCTGAAAACGGTAGCCGTCGAGGTCGTATGCCTCGGTGCTGAAGAGCGGGTTGAGTTCTCCGCCGGCGGGCATCGCATTTGTGTTCCGCGTTGCGGTAGTGCACTTTTCGTCGAAGCCGTACGGGAGTTTTCCGCCGAACCGGCGGTCCGGGAAGAAGAGCCTGCCGTCCGGGGCGCGGAAGAAATCGGCTGATCCGCAGTTGACTGCGATGTGCGATGCTTCGAGCATCTTCCGCTGCTGCTGCGGATAACCGGCCGCGAGCGCCGCGATGGTGCCGGCCGCATTGTAAAAGAGCTTCGAGTGATAGAGCCGGTGGAACTCCGCGTAACGGCCCGCCTTCAGCAGTACGCGGCAGCGCTCCACCCGTTCGGCGAGCTGTTCCGCGTCGCCGGTTTCGGCGGCGAGCCCGGCGACGCCGTCCGCCAGTTCGGCGAAGGCGGCTTCGGTCTCCCGCCGGTACGCGTCGGGAACTGCGGTCGATTTCCATACCGGAACGGCTTCGCCCGGAATCAGGAACGAGCGCAGCTCGAACGGTTTGAGCGTGACGGGGGAGACCGGCGTCTCCCGGCCGGTTGACAGATCGCGCATCGTCCGGGCGCCCGGAATCTCCAGCGCGACTTCCGTATCGACGTGGATCAGGCTGACCAGATAGAGATAGGTCCCGTTCTTCGTCGGCAGATAACGGACGGTTACGGGGTCGGTCGCCCCGGCAACATCCCGGAACGGGCGGTCCGGCAGCGCCCGGAAGGCGCGGGCGAATTCCCGCATCTCCTCCTCGCGTCCGAGCGAGGCCAGCGGCTGGGCGCCGAACGAGATGCGCTGGGCGTCTCCGGCGCCGACATTGAATGCGAGCTCCTTCAGGAAGAAACGGCCGTGCGGCTTCAGGTCCGAATTCTGGAAGTGCGACGGGTATTTCTCCGGAATCGGCGAGTTGCTGAAGCTCTCGAAATAGCGGAAATAATCATTCACATAGTTCTGTTTCTGACAGCGGAACGGCTGCTGCATGGCCGGGTCGAAGAGTGTTTCGTCGCCTGTCGTTCTCGCATTGTTCCAGTGCTGCTGCCAGAGGCGCATCAGCGAATCGCGCATCGGCACGAGGACCACGCCCGGAATCTGCCGGACTGCGGCGAAATCGATGCCGGGCTCCTCAAGGTAGCTGCGCTCCGGATCAAGCCCGGAAGTCGTGTCGAGCTCGAGGCTGCCGGTCTGCGGCACGCCGCGGAGAACCAGGTGGAGCGGCAATTCCGGCGCATGGCGGTCGACGGCGCTGCGCAGGCGCCGGATCATTTCGGTCGTTTTGGCGGCGCGCCACTTCACCCAGGCGTCGCGCTGCGGCGGCGCGGTCAGGAACTCATAGCGCCTCTGATACTTCTGTTCGTCGAATTCCGGCACTTTGACGCCGGTCTCCCTGCTGAACAGCGCGACGGTGTAGTCGTCGTAGCCGCTGGTCAGGTCCGAGAAGGCGATGGTCGGCCATTCGACCCAGTATTCGATCGCCTGCACGCCCGGCAGTTTCCCGAACCGGCGCGCAAAATCCTCGACCAGCTTTTCGACTTCGTTCCGGACCAGCGGATGGACCGGGTTGCAGCGTTTCATGGAAACGATGCTGCCGCGGTTGTTCCGGGTGAAGACGCCGGTACGACCGAATTCGGCGGTCCGGTCCGGCGCATGAAAGAGCGCCGGCGGCTCCGACAGGTTGATGATTGCGTTGAAACCGATGCCGTCCTTCGCAAGCGTTTCGACGATATACGGCACTTCGCCGTTTTCGAACGGGAACACGCCGTTGGTCTGCGGAAACGCCGTCGTCTGATAGACAGCAAAATTGTAGCGCAGCAGCGGCAGCGAAAATGAGTTCTGACCGGTGTAGGCGTAGTATTCTCGGAGCATCCGGACGATTTTCGGCACGGCCGCCGTGCAGGGCAGTTTCGGGCGCGTGTTGTCCCAGTCGAGATTGTAGTCAAAGCTCTGGTCCTCATCGAGATGGCCGATCTGACGCCCCGGCATTCCGTCCGGGAGATTCAGTTCCAGACGAGGCAGGCCTTCCGGCAGCGGAAGCAGCCGCAGCGCGGAGATGGCGGCGGGCGTGTTGTCCGCCTGCGTTCTCAGCTCGAGCAGCATGGTCGGCGTAGAGCCGTAGATCAGGTAGCGCAGGCGCTGCATTCTGTTGGAGTTCGGGTAGATGCCGCCGGCCGCGACGCCTCCGCCGAGCCGGTCGCGGATTTCGGACTTGCTGCCGGCTTCGGGGTAGAGATAAATGGAGAACATGCGCTCTTTGTCGTCCGGCCACTCGATTTCGAGCAGCAGCGGCTTGCCGTTGCGGTACTCGGGCGGAATCGGCAGGATGCAGGAGATGTGATCGTCTTTCTTCGAACCGGCTTCGAGATAGCCGTCCGCCGCTTTTGCGCTGCCGCGGGTCGCCGCCGAATCGGCGACGGTCCGGAAGGTTTTCTCGAATACCGGTTTCCCGGTTTTGAGTTCGCCCGGAGCGGCATTCACCGGCGTTTCGTCGTCGGCCAGCGTGATGCGGAAGGCGCGGGTCAGCCCGGTTCCGAGCTTTGCCTCAAGGCGGTATTCGCCCGGCGGCAGCTCCGGAACCGGCAGCTTCAGCGTCTGGCGGGAGTCTGCCGGGAGCTTCGGAAATGCTTTCTGCGCAAGGATTTTTCCGTTTTTATCGACGAGCGACAAATCGACACTGCTCTCCCGGCCCGATTCGGGGCGAAAAAGTTCGAGCTCGATCTCCCGCGGCGCATGATACAGTGCCCGGTCGAGGTAGAGGTCGAAGGGAGCGAACGCACGGTATTCGGCTTCGACCTCCTTGTCGCTCAGGGGTTTTTTATAGAACTTCACTTCGTCGATGGTTCCGAGGAATGTGGTTTCCGGCGCGCCGAAAGCGTCCGAACCGATCGATACGCTCCGGATCTCTCCGGCGGAGACGCCCGGGACCCGTTCCATGTTCTGTTCGTACCGGTTCCGGCTCCCGTTCAGATAGATCGCGCACCAGTTGCGCCGGTTCCAGACGGCGGTGATATGGACCCAGTCGTTTTTCGTGATGTTTCCGCGGATCAGCTTGGCTTCGACCGATTTGACGCTGCCGTCGTCCCGCGGCAGGTCGAGCCGGAGCCAGTTCCAGAACCAGAACGGGAAAACCTGTTTCCCATCCGCATTCAGGGCCGAGAGCAGAAAGCGGTTCAGGCTGGTCTCTTCCCAGCCGTTCCAGTCGGCGCGGACCCACATCGAGACGGTTCCGGTGTCTCCGAGCAGTCCGGGATGTTCGAATAGGAGCTTCGAGCCCGGCTTGAAGCGGATGGCCTGGCCGCGGAGCCCCGGTACGAATTCGAGCTGTTCCGCTTTGGCCGCGACGGCGTTGCCGGAGGCATCGCGCCCGTCGGCTGTGCCGTCGCCGCTGACGGTGAGGTCGGGAGTGCCCCCGAAAACGAGTGCCGATGCAAAGAGTGCGGCAAGTGCCGGCAGATTCTTTTTCATGATCTTACTCTTCCATGTTGACGATTTCGAAGTCTTTGATTTCGAGGTCCCACATCCCGTAGACGCGGACGTCGCCTCCCGGAGTCAGTTCGGCTTCGAAGCTGTCGCCCCGCTTGCCGTCGATGAAGGTTTCGAAGAAGTTGCCGTCGGTGCAGGTCAGCTTGAAATCATGCCATTCGCCGTTCAGCGACTTTTCGAAATTGCCGAGCCCCTTTGAATTGTCGCCCTGGATCATCTGATAGAGGGAGTCCCAGATGACGAGCATGAGCCGGGGCTGGTTTTTGTCGCCGTAAATCTGAAAGCCGTAATGGTTGTTCTCCTGATTGCGCCGGGTCGGGCGGAAGCGGCAGCGCAGCTCCCAGTCGCCTTCCGGCGTTTTGCCGAGGACCTGGTCCCACATATGTTTTCCGTAGGTGCGGATCACGGCCTCGATCTTTGCTTCCGGGTCTGCCGTCCATTTCACTTCATCGAGGATGACTTTGCACTGGAACGGATCGAGTTCGACCGTGCAGGGGCCGTTTTCCGGTTCGGTGGTGAAGCTCGCCTGCAGGTAATCGTTCAGTGCTGCCGCATACCAGGCGTTTCGGGCGATATGGATTTTCAGCGTGAAGGTCTCTCCGGCCGCAAGCGGTTCCGCCAGCTGCGCGATGCCGTGGTTGTCCGGCACGATCAGCTGATTGTCGCCGAGACGCATGCGGAAGAGTTCCTTCCCGGCGGCGTTTTTGAAGATCAGGTGGAACCAGAATACCGGCTGTTCCGACTCCATTTTCCCCTTCAGCACAAGGTCTCCGGAGAGCGCTTCGAGCTTGACCAGTTCACCGCCGGAGGTGAAAACGCGCGGGTTTTCCGCCAACGCGCAGCAGGTGGTCAGAATCAGGACGGCAAGGGCAAGGAGTTTTCTCATATTACTGTTCCTTCTCTACGATTCAGGTTGCGGAAAAGATCATAGTAACTACTTACTATAAATTATGTGCCAAGTCGAAGAAAAAAGCAAGAGTCAAACGTGAAAAAAAAGGAAAAAATGTTCTTTTCCCTTGATTTCATGTTTTTTACGCAGAGAAGTATTGACATTGGAATCTTTCGGAATTATAATAGAAACGAGTTACTGAAAACGGAGGGATTTCATGAACATCAAAGAGGTTGCAGAGCTGGCCGGAGTGTCGGTCGCCTCGATTTCGAGGGCGTTTCAGGACCCGCCGTCTCCGTACATATCCAAGAAGCAGCGGGAGCGGATTCTGAAAATCTGCGAGGAGCTGCAGTACTATCCGGATATCCACTCCCAGCGGTTGAATGCGAAACGTTCGAACACCATCGCATTCCTCTCCCGCCATGTCGCGGAGATGGAGGTTTACGGGGCAGGGGGACGCCGGATGTTCGATTACAACTTCGGCTCGGTCATCATGGGCGCTCAGGTCGCTCTGGCCGGATACGGCAAGAGCCTGCAGCTGATTCTGGTCGATGACGTCTACCTTGCGGAACGGCGGCATCTGAAGATGGTGCGTTCGCGCATGGTCGACGGCATCCTGATCTGGGGCGCCGTCGAGAGCGACAGCTACGTGACGGAGCTGCTGCGCGAGAAAATCCCGGTTGTGCTCCTGACCACCGACGGCGTGCCGGGCGGGGCCGGCTGCGGCAGCGTGGTTGCCGACGAGTATGCCGGCATGTCGATGCTGATTCAGGCCGCGCTCGATGCGGGACATCGCCGCATCGCCGTGCTCGAGCCGGGCCGCAGCGGTTCGGCCGGAGCCGCCCGCATGCGTGCCGTGACCGATACGCTCGGCCGGGCGGGAATCGCCCCGGTCTGGACTTCGCCGGAGAACGGATTCAACTATGAGTTCGGCCGCCGGATGACCGCGGAGCTCCTGAAAAGCAAGGTTCCGGCGACCTGCGTGGTCGCGTCGAACGACATGGCTGCCTGGGGCTGCATCTCCGAGCTCCGGAACGCCGGTCTGCGTGTGCCGGAAGATATGTCGGTGGTCGGCGCGGACGGCATCCCGGTGCCGGGGGATCTGGTGGTCGACTCCTTCCACCTGCCTGCGTACGAAATCGGGCTGGAGGGGGCGCGGACGCTCTGCCGCGGCCTGGAAGGGGAGCCCGGTCCCCGCCGCCTGATCCTGCCGGTGGCCCGCGTCTTCGGCAACACGATCCGCCCGCTCTCCTGAGACGGCCGCTCCTGCCCGTTTTTCCCGCAAAGCGTTTTTCCTCATACCGGCGCGCCGGCATTCGCGGCTGCCCGCGTCCGGAGAGCGGAACTGATTACCGGACCGGCTCAACCGGAGGGAGGAATCTCCGCGAAAATTGTTCCCGGAGCCATTGGCGCATCTCCGGTCCGTTTACGTCGCGGTCGGGAGCGGCGCCGTGCGCGGCGAAGAAAACCGGTTTTCCGTCCGCGGGTTCCGCAAAACCGACGAACCAGCCTTCCAGACGGTTGGTGTTGTGGTTGCGGCCGCTTCCCGTTTTTCCGTAGAGCGTCCAGTCTCCGGCGCATCCGTCGCGCATGCACTCCCTGAGGAGTTCCACATGCCCGGGCGCAAATCCGGATCGGCCGGAAAAAATCTTTTCCAACACGCCGAGCTGTTCCAACGGCGAGATCAGCAGACTCGACTCGATCCAGAAGACATTGTGCCCGTTGCTGTTCCATACGCTGATGTCGCAATTGCCGTAATTCAGGCGGTCGAGCGTTTTCTGCACGGTGCGTCTGTCGAGCTTTCCGGTCAGTTTCTTGTAGTACGGCACGCAGGAAGTCCGGAACGCCTCCCGCAGCGTGAGGTCTCCGTTCCATGCGGCGAACTCGTACCGGGTGCCGTCATAACCGAGACGGCTCTCCGGGCCGGTCAGCACTCCGGAGTCAAGCCCCATCAGCGTAGAGACGATTTTGAAGGTCGAACACGGCGGAAAACGGTGTTCCGCAAGGGTGCGATTCCCGCAGACCACGATTTGGTCCGCACCCGTTTTGCCGAACACAGCGACGAATCCGGCCGGAATTCCGGCCGCAGCCGATGATTTCGGCATAAGCGGCTCCGGCTGCCGGCAGCCGATGGCGGAAACAGTCAAACAGAACAGGATAAAGCTTTTCAGAAGGATATTTCTCATCATTGACATTTTTTATTCCTGCGGAACTCCCCGGGAGGAGGAAACAAATTACTGAATTCAGCAGCCGCCCCCCCTCTTCCCGGGGGAACCGGCGCTTACTGTAGCATGGTTTCCGAAAACGTCAAGCAGTTTCTCCCGTCCGTCAGGCCGAAGATGCGGTGTTTTCCGGCTTCCCGGCTTGAACCGGCGCCGGAAAGCGTGTATTTTATCAGCATGGAGATTATGAATCGTACGTCATCGGATGCGGAACGCCTGACCGCCGCCTGCGTGTTGAGCGTGGTCGGCGGCTTTCTCGACATCTACACTTATCTGTACCGGGGAAAGGTATTCGCCAATGCCGTGACCGGGAACATGGTGCTTTTCGGCTTCCACCTGGCCCACCGGCAATGGGGGGAGGGGACGCGGTATCTGCTGGCGATTCTGTTCTATGCCTTCGGCATTTTCACTGCGGAAATCGTTCATGCGAAGCTGCCGAAGTCCCGGCGGCTTTCCTGGCACCAGTCCGTGATTCTGCTCGAACTCGCATGTCTGCTCCCGGTCTGCTTTATTCCGTACGGCGAATTCGATTTCCTCGTCAATGCGCTGATCTCCTTCGTCTGTGCCTTGCAGGTGCAGACCTTCCGCCGCGTGCACGGGCTGCCGTTCGCCTCCACGATGTGCACCGGCAACCTGCGCAGCGGCACGGACGCCCTGTTCCGCAGCCTGTTCGGGAAAGTTCCGGGTGAGCTGCGCAAGGCGCTGCACTATTACGGCGTGATCGTCTGCTTCATTTTCGGCGCCGTTTCGGGGGCGCTTCTGCTGCACCGGTTCGGACATTATGTCTTTCTGCTCGCTCCGGCCGGGCTGTGCGCGGTCTTTTTCCTGATCGCAACCCGGCGCGGAGTCGCTTCCTGGCGGCGCTCGCTCCGCGGCGTTTTCCGGAAACTCCGGGGCTGAATCCGCTCCGCGTTGACCCGTCGTGATTCCGGGTGCACCGCTAATTCTGCAGACGGATGACGCGGCCGCTCATCGGAGCCGGAGCATCCAGCCGGTACTCGTTTCCGGCAGTCGACGATGTGCCGGTTCCCGGAGCTGCGAACTCCTCGATGATCTTCCATTCTCCCGCCGGCAGCCGGAACGCGATCTGCGACGGCGGATTGTCGAAGACATGCACGAACAATGCCAGCTCCCGCCCGTCCCGGCTCCGGCGCACCAGAATCTGATTGCCGCGCAGTTTCCGCCAGGCCGGACTCATCATCGTGGACAGCGTGCTGCTGCCGTGCTTCAGGACCGGAACCAGACGCCGGTAGAACTCCATCGCTTCACGGACGAAAGCCCACTGTTCGTCATTGAGCCCGAGAATATCGCCCGACAGGCAGAACCGCCCGAGCATGGCCGACGAAAGGATATAACCGAGCTTCTTCAACTCGTGCTGCGGCTTGACCACGGCCCAGATCTGGTTCTGGCGCGGCAGCATGAGCCGGTGCAGGCTCGCGGCGATCACCGGAATCTCCGGCTCTTCATGCGCGTCCGAAAACGACGACATCGAACTGAGCGCGAACATCGACGGTTCAAGCCTGTGGCCGCCCGAGGAACAGTTCTCGATCACAAGCCCCGGATTCACTTCGCGCAGCCGGCGGAACATGCCGTAGGTGCCGAGCACCTGGCGGCGCAACCCTTCGCCCGGGGAATCCGGGTGGTCGCAGCCGAAGCCGACGGTTTCGTTGTAGTCGACCTTGATATAGCCGAAGCCGTTCCGCTTCAACATCTGCACGACCTTCTCCTCCAGGATGGCTTTCGCCTCCGGGTCGTTCAGATTCCAGAAATGGCGATCCGGAAAGACCGGAATTCCGTCGAGGGTCAGATGATGCTTTTCGTATAACTTGAACGCTTTGCTTTGCGGTCCGCAGACTTCGAATTCAAACCAGATGCCCGGGATGAAGCCGTATTCGCGGATTTTGTCCGCGACGGCCTTCAGCCCGTTCGGAAAGAGGCGCGGGCTCGGTTCCCAGTCTCCCTGAGCCGCATACCATTCGGAGCCGTCGCTCTTGAACCAGCCTGCATCGATCACAAGATAACGGACCGGCGTACCGCGCAGCTTGTCGGCGATGGCAAGTACCTTCTCCTCGGTCGGATCGCCCCACGTCGTGCACCATTCGTTGAAGATGACCGGCAGATCCTCCTCGGACTCCGGCACGTCGAGGCGTGCTTCCTGCTCGGCCAGAAGCCGGGAACAGAGCGCGTCGAAGCCGTGCGCCGAGCAGGCGACAAAAGCCTCGGGAGCCGTGAAGGTCTCCCCGGCATCTATTGTCTTGCTCCAGTGGCCGAACTCCCGGTCGGCAAGACCGCCGGAAAGACTGAAATCCAGCGCCCGGCGGCGCGAAAATTCGATCTGCCACGAACCGGCCCAGGCGAGCTGCACGCCCCAGAAAACGCCGGTTTTCGCATCCTCGACCGCCGCGAACGGATGAAAACCGCGCACCGGCATCGTTCCGATCTGGCCGAAGCGTTCGCTGCAGACCGAGTGGCCGGACCAGGATCGTTCGAGGTGCAGCGCCTCGGCCGTGTCGGCGACATGGTACGCCTCGGCGCTCCAGCTTGAACGGAACCGGTGCAGCCGGATTCGCTCATGCTGTTCGTCGGACGCGTAAGGGCCGAGCCCGCCGAGCGCAAAACTTTCGATCATGTCGAGCGTGACCGGTTTCCGGGAACGGTTGCGGAATTCGACCGACACCGTGAAGACCGGCGTGTCTCCGCGCCAGGCCAGCCGGTGTGCAAGTTCGTATCCGCGCGGATCGGCGAGAATCGTTTCGACTTCGTGGTCGCGCATTTGCTGCTCCCGGAATCTGAACTGCTCCGTGGAGCCGTTGTGCCGCATCGAGCGGCCCGCGCCGAAGCCGCAGGTGTTGTGATCGCCGCGGATTTTGACTTCGGCGAGCGGCGTCAGCTCCGCGTTGTCGATCTCCGACCGGTCCAAAGCCGGGGCAGGGGCGGCGGCCGGTACGAGCGCGAGTTCGACTTGACCGCTTTTGATGTTCTGCCAGTAAACGACTTCGGTGTCTCCGACCGTGACGGAGGAAAGCTTTTTGATCTCATCCATATCTGAGTTTCTCCTTTTTTCCTATAATTTACTCCCGCCCTCCGTTTTTACCAGCTTTTTTTCGGAAATTGCCGGAAATGGCCCGAAATGGCCCGGAATCAGATTAGTATTTTATGAAAAATGGATTGAAATGCAAAAAAAATGGATTATTTTGTATAGGAGAGAGAAGAGAAGAAATATGGTTTCCGGGGGGGCGTTCCCGGCGGCCGCTCCTGTCCGCGATTCCGGTTGCGGACAAGGGCCTTTTGCCGCCTTGCGTTCGGGTCCCGCAAACCCGCAATGCCGGAGAGGAGGGGCATGAGATGAGAGTGTATGTGGTACCGAGGACATATTTTGAGGTTCAGCGCGGCACCCTGGTTGAAGAGGAGTGTTTTGAGCGCTGCAACATCATCTCGATCAACGCTCCGTCCCGCGGCGAGATCCCGCCGTTTTCTCCCGGCTACGAGAATGCGCCGAATCTGCTTGAGCTCCGTTTCGACGATGTCGCCGATCCGGTCCGCGAGGCGGGGGGCGTTTTTATGAGCGAGGCAGACGGAGATGCGGTTCTCGCCTTCGTGAAGCGAATGGACCGGACCCGCCAGCTCTATGTGCATTGCACGGCCGGAATTACGCGTTCCGGCGCGGTCGGCGAGGTGATCGACTGGTTCGTCAACTGCTGCCTCGAGAAAAATCACGAGGACCACGCGATGTTCCTGCGCCGTCATCCGTATCTGGTGCCGAACCGGTGGGTGCGGCGCATTCTGCTCGAGAAGTTCCACTCCCACTGGCAGTTCGCCATGCAGGGCTGAACGCCGTTACCGGAACAGGAGCCGGGCGATGAAGATCGAATTGTCGCTGCCGCGGTCAGTGCAGCGTTTCAGGTTTTCAGGTCCGGGAGGACCGGGGCTTTGCATCCACTCCGAAACGACGACCCAGGACTCCGTGCCGCTGAGGTGCGTGCAGCCGAAGTTTCCGAGCCGGGCGCCTCGTTCGGGAACCGCGATCCGTTCGGTGTCCCGCCGGATTCGCAGGGAGTCCGGATCGACCTCCGCCGCGAAGAGCGGGGCGCGGTGCCGGAACACATGGCCGTTGTTTTCGGCGCGGCGGGTGTAGACGAGCAGCAGCTTGCCGCCGCCCGTAATCCAGTGCTGCTGCGTACAGTAGTTGCCGAGCGGTTCGCCGTCGTCGAATTTCCATTCCACCGGCGGCCGGTAGCGGAGCCCGTCGCTGCTCACCGTCACATAGCCGGCTTCGTCGTTGCGCAGCGTCAGGTAGAAACGTCCGGCATATCCGATGACCGATGGCTCGCAGAAACCGCGCGGAACCGGGTGCGACAGCAGCGGGCCGTGTTCGAGGTAACGAAGGGTCTCCCCGTCGAAGCCGCACCGCATGACGGCGGCGCTGAAGCTGTTCTCCCACGGATGGCGCGCGGCTTCGCGGTTCATGGTGTAGAACGGAATCAGCAGTTCGCCGTTGTCGAGTTCGAGATACTGCGCGCACCCGGCCGCGGCGGAGAAAAAGGTGTCTTCCGGGTCGGACGGCATTTCGAGCAGACGGTAGCTGCTCCATTTCCCGTCGGCCGGATTCATGCAGCTCCAGACCGTATGGCGCGGCCGCGGGTCCGGCACAAACTCGTCATTCTGATAAACCATGCTTGCGCCGACAAGCAGAAAGCGGCCGGTTGCCCGGTGAAAATGCGGGGTGGCGTCGGCCATGGCAAGCTCCAGCTCCGGCCTGCCGGGGAACGGGCGGCGCGACAACTCCGGCACTTCGCAGATCGCGGACCAGCTTTTGCCGCCGTCGCGGCTCACGAGTTCGCGCATTCCGTAGTAGATGTCGCTGCCGGAGAGGCGCAGCGGCTGCGTGGTCATGACGGCAAAACCGTCCGGCGCGACGGCGGCCCGCGCGTGCGTATAACAGAACTCACCCGAAAAGCAGGTGTCGATCCTCTTCAGCTCGATTTCCATCGCGGAAGCTCACGCTTCGCTGAATTCGATGCGGCGGGCGATCGCGTCGGCATCGGACGGCGAAAAGCTGCCCGGAAATGCCGAAAGGCAGTTCGCGCTCGCGGCCGCCAGCGCCAGCCGGAACGAATCGAACGGGTCGTTCCCGTTCAGGAGTTCGCTCGCCCAGACCGCGCTGGCCGTATCGCCGCAGCCGATCGGATTCACGACATTGTCGAGGTGCGGAATCGTGTAGACGCAGATCTTTTTCCCGTCCGACGCATAGGCCTTTCCAGGGCCGTCGGTGATGGCGGCGAACCTGACGCCGGAGGAACGGAACACGTTGGCGAGTCCCGCTTCAACGGTTTTCTCCCCCGTCATCGCCTGAAGCTCTTCGACGTTGATCTTGAGCCAGATTTCGACGCCGGATTCGAAAACCGGCTGCAGGTTCTGATAGGAGTCGAGCAGAAGCGGCTTTTTTTGTTCGAGCACCGTTGCCGCGGCGCGGGCGTAGAGTCCCGGATCGGTTCCGGTCGGCAGCGTGCCGCAGAAAGCGGCCGCGCCGGAGTCGTCGAGCGCGTCTTCGAAATAGTCGAGCAGCATTTTGACCTCGGCCGGATCGGCCGGGTAAGAGGGTTCGATGACTTCCGTCATGGTTCCGGTTTCGCGGCAGAGGCAGGTCGTGCAGCAGCGGGTCGCACCGCCGGTTCTGACCGAGAAGACCGACATTCCCTCACGGGCGAGCTCAGTTTGAATACGGTCGCCGTTTTCGCCGCCGGTGAACTGGACCAGTCTGCCGACCGCCCGGGAATGGCAGGCCGCAGCCCGGCAGAAGTTGATCCCCTTGCCGGCCGGAAACTGCTGCATCTCTTTGGCCCGGTTGATTTTTCCGTATGCGAAACGGTCAAAGAACAAAGTTTTCTGCCAGGCCGGATTCGGCCCGAGTACCGCGATGTTGTTCATCCCATGAGCTCCTTTAAAATCATCCTGACCTCATCGTCCGAAAAATCGCGCGGATTGCTCTTCATGCTGCCCGAGCGGCAGTTTTTGACGATGAAGTCGAAATGTTCCTCTTTCAGCCCGTATCGGCTGAAATTCTCCGGCAGGCCGACGGCGCGGCGCAGCTCTTCGATCGCGGCGATCATCGCCTCGGCGGAGTCCTGCACCAGCATTCCGGCCAGCACTTCCATCTTCTCCCGGCAGGCCGGCAGATTCCGGCGCAGCAGCGCCGGCAGCAGGATCGCGCAGCAGACGCCGTGCGGCACGTGCAGCAGGCTGCCGAGCGGATGGCCGATGCCGTGCACGGAGCCGAGCCCGGACTGCGCGAAGGCCATCGCGGCCAGCATGCTTCCCTCGGCGACCATGGTACGGGCCGGCGGTGCGGATTCCCGGACGGCCGGGAGCAGCATCGTGAACACGTCGGCCGCCGCTTTGAGGGCCAGAGCCTCGCTGGCGACATTCGCTTTTTTCGACAGGTAGCTTTCAATCCCCTGAGTCAGCGCGTCAAAACCGCTCGCGGCCGTTACTCCGGGGGGACAATCCCAGGTCAGTTCGGGGTCGACGATTGCGACGTCGGCGAACATCGTATCGTGCCGGATGGACTGTTTGATCCCGGTTTCCGGGTCGGTCAGCACCGCGTTCGGCGTGATTTCGGCGCCTGTTCCGGCCGTGGTCGGCAACGCCGCGAAAAAACAGCCTTTCCCGCCGATCTTCCGCCTGCCGTAAAAGTAGTCGGCGACGCTGCCCTCCTGCCGCATCAGCGCGGCGGCGGTCTTGGCCGCGTCGATGGCGGAGCCGCCGCCCCAGCCGATGACGCAGCCGGCATCGATCTCCCGCCCGGCGGCGATGATCCGCTCCACATCCGGGATCGGCGGTTCCGGGGAGGCGTCGGAGACCAGCCGCACCGTGCGCCCTTCGAGCGCGGGCAGCAGTTCCGCTTCGACCCTCCGCCTCGAGTGGCGTCCGGTCACGATGAGCACATTGCCGGGAGCCAGCAGCCCCGGCAGCCCGCGGCGTTCGCCGCAGCCGAACAGAATCCGGCCCGGAAGATGAAATTCACAATTCATACATTCGCCTCATGTTCCGTCAGATACAGATACAACACATGCGCCGCCGAGCTCTCCGCCTGCTTGCGGCTGGCGGCGCGTCCGAACGCGACATAACCGCGCAGCGAAACTTCCACTTCGTAGACCGGCTGGTGCTCCGGACCCGTCGTGCGCAGCACGGTATAGACCGGCGGCTGCCCCCAGCGGGCCTGGGAGTACTCCTGGAGCAGTCCCTTCGGGTTGATCGTATGGAGGAGCGAGCGCGGGTCCGGGTATTCCGTCGAGAACATCCCGGTGATGAATTCTTTGACCGCTTCGAATCCGGCATCGAGGTAGAACGCTCCGAGCAGCGCCTCAAAGAGATCGGCCAGCGTCGAATCGCGCCCGGCGCCGCCGGACTCCTTCTCGCCGCGGCCGACCAGCAGATATTCGCCGAGCTCGAGCTTGCGGGCAAGGCGGGCCAGCGCAGGCTCGCGCACGAGCGCCGAGCGGATTTTCGTCATCGCTCCCTCGTCGCAGTCGGGATAGAGCCGGAACAGATAGTCGGTCAGCACGATTTCGAGGACGGCATCGCCGAGGAACTCCAGCCGCTGGTTGTCGTAAGAGAGTGAATTCTCCACGGCGTAGGAACGGTGGGTCAGCGCCTCGGTCAGGCGGCTGCTCCACGGGATATCGTTCCCGAGGCGGGCTTTGAGTTCATTGATATCGCGCGGCACGGTTCCACTCCTCGGTTTCATACTTCGAGCGGGCGAGCGTTTCGGCCCGTTCGATCCACTCCGGCGGGATCGGCATTGCGCGGAACGTCACTCCGAAAAAGCCCTGCAGCGCGTCGAGGAGCGCCGCATTCAGCTTCTCCCAGTCTCCGCCGGCGGCGGAGAGCCGGATGCTGCCCTGGTGCAGGATGCCGTTCCGGGTCCGGCGCTGCGCGGCTCCGGCGTATTTGCTGCCGGCCTCGGCCACGATGTCGAATTTGCTCGGCGAGACGAAGCATTTCATGGTGGCGCGGTCGACATTCGGCGTTTCGTCGCTTTTGAGTTCGGCCGCGACGCCGAGCGCGGCCAGCATCGGCAGCATCGCTTCGTGGAAGATCCGGTAGCTGTCCATGCGGTTCAGATCGGTCAGGGAGTGTCCGGCCGGAATGACCGCCGTGTAAGTCAGGTCGACGTCGTGGTAAACGTTTCCGCCGCCGGTCGGGCGGCGGACGATCGCATAACGCGCCTCTTCGCTTTCCGGGTAGAGCTGGGAGCTGCCGATCGAGAGCGACGGCCGGTCCCAGCGGTAGGTGCGGATCAGCGGAGCGCCGAGCGACGACGCTTCTTCGAGCAGGATTTCATCCATGCTCATATTGAAAAAGGGGTCGTGCGTTCCGTCGCGCCAGAGCAGCCAGCTTTCGCTCATGATCTGCCGTCCTTCCGGATGCGGCCGGTCAGGTAGCCGACCCGGGCGTCGAGCGCGCTGCCGGCGAGATTGTAGCCGGAGAGCTCCTTGTATTTGCGCGTGAAGTCCCCGATGACCGTGTCGGCGTCGAGCTTGACCTGCGGCGCACGGCTTTTCACGCAGCGCAGATAGGAGGAGATGACCCGGGCGAGCTCGCGCTTCCGGCGCGGCTCCGGCATCTCTTCGACGTGAATCCTGCAGCCGTCGAGGTCGATGACTCCCCAGCCGGAGTAGATTCCGATCTGGCTCTTGCGGCAGAAGATGTTGCGCAAACTCAGGTCGCCGTGTTCGACGCCCGCCGCGTGCATCTTGACCATGAGCGCCGTCACGCCCGAAACGAACTGCCGGTACGGGTCGCCCTGCGCGAACTCCCCGGCCAGCTTGTCCAGCGGAAGCTGGAGCGTCGAGAGCTCCCGCGTCACGAGGAAGTCTTCGTACGGCAGGCGAAACTTCGTCCGGCGCGCGGCGATCAGGACCTCCGGCGTCGGAATTTCGAACTCCTTCAGCCGCACCGCTCCGGCCAGCACCCGCTCGGGGCGCGGGGTTTTGAAGATTTTCCGGAACGCATTCCAGCAGCCGCGGAAATTGTAGCGCTTGATGAACACCCCGCCCGCAACAACGGCGAAAACCTTGCGTCCGCTCTTGCACTTGCGCGCCGACGGGTCGTCGATCAGTTTCAGCGTCTCGGCCGGATCGTTGCCGGCGTGCATCCAGTCCCGCCGGACGAGCCCGGCGAATCCGGAGCCTTCGAACGGCAGATAGTTTCCGTTTTCCGTGACGGTTTCGAGAATTTCCGGCAGACCGGGTTGTTCCATGTGCTCTGTTCTCCGCGAACCGCGCTCCGTCCGTGCATCACGCCCGGACGGAGCGCGTGTGTTGAATTACAGGTTCTCGACCACGAGGTCGCCGACTTCGGTCGTGGAATAGCCCATTCTTCCGGCCGCCATCGACTTGAGCTTGTTGCCGGTCACGTAGGCGACGCTGCGGTCGATCGCCGCCGCCGCCTCTTTTTCCCCGAGGAAGTCGAGCATCATCGCCGCCGCGCCGATTGCGGCCAGCGGGTTGATGACGTTCCTGCCGGTGTACTTCGGCGCACTGCCGCCGATCGGCTCGAACATGCTCAGGCCCGTCGGATTCAGGTTGCCGCCCGACGCGACGCCCATGCCGCCCGAGGTCATGGCCGCGAGGTCGGTGATGATGTCGCCCATCAGGTTTTCAGTCACCACCACGTCGAACCACTCCGGATTCTTGACCATCCACATCGTGGCCGCGTCCACGTGGCAGTAGGCGGTCTTGACGGTCGGGTAGTTTTTCGCCATTGCGTTGAAGGCGCGCTCCCAGAGGCCGCAGACGTAGGTCAGCACGTTGGTTTTGCCGACCAGCGTAAGCTGCGAGGTGTAACCGGCCTTCTTGTCCTCTTCGGAAAGGCCGCGCCACGGATTCTCCTTCGTGTGGCGCTTTTCGGCCAGTTCGAAGGCGAATTTCAGACAGCGGTCGACCTGGCGGCGGGTGTAGACCCAGTTCTGGCAGGCGACTTCGTCCGGCGTGTCGATCTGGACGTTGCCGCCCATGCCGGTGTAGACGCCGCCGCTGTTTTCGCGGACCACGACGTAATCGATGTCCTCCGGCTTCTTGTTGGCCAGCGGAGTCTCCACCCCGGGATAGAGCTTCACGGGACGCAGGTTGATGTACTGGTCGAGGTCGAAGCGGAGCTTCAGCAGGATGCCTTTTTCAAGCACGCCCGGCTTCACGTCCGGGTGGCCGATCGCGCCGAGCAGGACCGCGTCATGCTTCGACAGCTGTTCCTTCGCGTCGGCCGGGAGCGTCTCGCCGGTCTTGAGGTAGTGTTCGCCGCCCCAGTCGAAATATTTCTTTTCGGTGCTGAAACCGAACTTTTTGCCGGCGGCGTCAAGCACTTTGATCGCCTCGGCGATCACTTCCGGACCGGTTCCGTCGCCCGGAAGGACGGCAATTTTGTAGTTTTTGGACATATCGTTGTTCTCCAATGTTTTTTTTCGATCAGTAACGCTTCTGCTTGCTGTTGGCCAGCACACGCAGCCTCAGCGCATTCAGGCGGATGAAACCCTCCGCGTCCTTGTGATTGTAGGCGCGGTTATCCTCGAAGCTCGCGACGTGGTCGTCGTAGAGGCTGTACTCGGAGCGGCGGCCGGTCACGTGGCAGGCGCCCTTGTAGAGCTTCACACGGACTTCACCGGTGACGAACTTCTGGCTTTCGGTGATCGCGGCCTGCAGCATCTCGCGCTCCGGCGCATACCAGAAGCCGTTGTAGACCATATCCGCGTAACGCGGGATCAGGCTGTCGCGCAGGTGCATGACTTCGCGGTCCATGGTGATCTCCTCGAGTCCGCGGTGCGCGAGGTTCAGGATCGTGCCGCCCGGAGTTTCATAAACACCGCGCGACTTCATGCCGACGAAACGGTTTTCGACGATATCGACGCGGCCGACCGCATGCTCCTTGCCGATCGCGTTGAGCTTGCGCATCAGCGCGGCCGGGGAGAGTTCCTCGCCGTTGACCTTCTTCGGAATACCCTTCTCGAAGTAGATGATGACGTCTTCGGGCTGGTCGGCGGCCTGCGACAGCGGCTTGGTCATGACGGCGATCTCATCCGGGAACTCGTTCCACGGGTCTTCGAGGATGCCGCCTTCGAAGCTGATGTGCAGCAGGTTGCGGTCCATGCTGTACGGCTTGGCCGCGGTCGTGGTGACCGGGATGCCGTTTTTCTTCGCGTATTCGACGAGGTCCATGCGGCCCGCGAAATCCCACTCGCGCCACGGCGCGATGATCTTGATGTTCGGCTCGAACGCATAGGCGGTCAGTTCGAAGCGGATCTGGTCGTTGCCTTTGCCGGTCGCGCCGTGGCAGATCGCGTCGGCGCCTTCGGCGCGGGCGATCTCGATCAGGCGCTTGCCGATGAGCGGGCGCGCGATCGAGGTGCCGAGCAGGTAATTGCCTTCGTAAATCGCATTCGCCTGCATCATCGGGAAGATGAAATCGCGGGCGAACTCTTCGGTCAGGTCCTCCACATAGCACTTCGTGGCGCCGGTGCGGATCGCTTTTTCCTCGACGCCGTTCAGCTCCTCCTCCTGGCCGACGTCGGCGCAGAAGCCGATGACCTCGGCATTGTACTTCTCTTTGACCCACTTGACGATCACGGAGGTGTCAAGCCCGCCGGAATAAGCGACGATTACCTTCATTTTACCACTGCTCCTTCACTTGTTTGTGCGGTGTTGTTTTGTGCGATAATGTAATTGGTGCTGGTCGGGAAGGCAAATTCCAGCCCGGCAGCATTGAACTGTTCGAGGATTGCGAGGTTGATTTCCTGTTTCCATTTCTGGAACTGCACGAAGTCGAGCGTCTGGAACCAGAGCGTGACGCTGATGTCGAGTGAAAACGCCTTGTAGTCCGTGAAGAAATAGAGCGGCGGCTTTGTCGCCGGATCGAAGCCGGGATGGTTATCGAGGATGCCGCCCAGAATCCGCAGAGCCCGGCGCATCTGTTCGGGCGTGGTCGAATAGACCAGTCCGAGCGTGAAGGCGTATTTGATGCTGTTCCGCTCCGTGATGTTCTCGACCGTGCTGTCGGAAAGAATCCGGTTCGGGATATTCCAGATGGTGCCGTCGAGCGAACGGAGCCGGGTGCTGCGGAAGCCGACCGCCTCGACCATGCCGTCCGAGCCGTTGCAGATGATCCGGTCTCCCACTTTGAAGGTCCGGTCGGAGATGAGCGACATGGCTCCGAAGAGGTTCGCAATGGTGTTCTGGGCGGCGAAAGCGATGGCGAGCCCCGCCACGCCCGCACCGGTTATAAGGGCCGTGACGTTCAGGTTGAAGAGGTTCTGCGCGATGAAGATGACCGCCATCGTCCAGACCGCCGCCTTCACGCTGCGCCGGATCAGGTCCGAGAGCAGCTTGTTGAGTTTGTGGTCTTCATTGAGCCGTTTCTGCAGGACGTGGATATCCACCACCGCGATGATGCGGAATATTCCCCAGAGGAACGCGAGAATGAAACAGGCGTAGAATCCCTTCGAAAGCCACTCGTCGATCGAGCCGGGGAAATGCACCATGTTATTGCAGGTCGACAGCCCGATGAGCAGCAGCAGGAACGTGACCGGCGCGCCGAGCTGCTCGACGATATGCGTCGGCAGCTCCGACGGCAGTTTCCGCGTGATGCGCAGCAGCACTGCCCGGAAGAACCAGCGCACGAGGAAGACCGTCACCAGCGTGACGCCGATACCGATCGCCATTGCGAACAGGTTCTGCTGTTCCCGCTGGAACCATTCCGCGCTATTATGCCCCAGCGTCCGGAAGAAGCCGAATCCGTCCTCGATGCTGTCGATTTTTGTGATGTCCGGCTCCTCCGCCGGAATCATCGGCTCTGCGACGGCTGCGAAATGGTGCATAAACAGGCTGAACATGAAAACTTTTCCGAATTGCTGCTTTTAAATTCTGAAAATACACATATATTAATCCACGCCGGATTCCGGCCACAGGCATATAAGATAACACCATTGCCTGAAAAATTCTATCATGTCGGTAAAATTTAATTATATTTAACAGCACGGTTCGGATCGGAAATATGGCGCAGGAGTTTTTTGACAGTCTGGTCGCATGTATCAGGAAGGAAGGGGAGAAGCATCCGGGGCAGGGCATCGACCCCGAAGTGCTGCGGGCGTTCATGAGCGGTGGAGCGCGTCCTCTGCCGGCGGCGTCCCGGCCGCAGGCGGCCCCCTCCCGGGAGATTCCGCGCCCGGTGCCGGCTCCGCACTCTGCCCGCCCGGCGTTTTCCGCTCCGCCGCGCCCGATTCCGCATCCGAACGCGGGCGGCGGCGGGCAGGTCCAGATCGCTCCGGCTCCGGTGTCGCTCGATGTCGGGTCGCTCGACGAGCTGCGCCCGATCGCGCTCGGCTGCCGCCGCTGCCCGCTGGCCGAAACCCGGCACAACGTCGTTTTCGGCGAAGGGGACCCGCATGCGAAGCTCATGTTCATCGGCGAAGGCCCTGGCTACGATGAGGATATGCAGGGCCGCCCGTTCGTCGGCAAGGCCGGGCAGCTCCTGAACAAGATGATTGCCGCCATGCAGTTCCAGCGTGAGGAGGTCTATATCGCGAACGTGGTCAAGTGCCGTCCGCCCGGGAACCGGGTGCCGACGCCGGACGAGGCGGTCGCCTGCATCGGCTACCTGAAGAAGCAGATCGAGCTGATCAGGCCGGAGGTCATCGTCCTTCTGGGGGCCACCGCCGTGAATTTTCTGCTCGGCAAGCGCGAGGGCATCACGCGGCTGCGCGGCAAATGGCTCGGTTTCAACGGAATTCCGGTCATGCCGACCTTCCACCCCGCCTATCTGCTCCGCCAGGAGTCGGCCAAGCGCGACGCCTGGGCCGATCTGCAGCAGGTCATGAAGGTGTTCGGCAAAGTTTACCAACGGCCGCATTGACGTTCCGCGGCGCGGGAGGAACGGAAACATGTTCAAGCGGTTGCCTGTTTCCGCACAGTGTTGCTGGTTTTCGGAGGATTGGAGGAATGAATCTGCGCAGCTTCATTATTTTCGCGGCCGGGCTGCTCTGCTGGTTCGTGTTCGATCTGAACGGGGGAGGGCGGCCGCTGCCGCGCTGGGCGGACCGGCTTCTTCTTGCCGTCCTCGTCCTTGCCGGGGTCGCCGCCATCGTTGCCGCCCTGCTGATCTGCTGACCGGGCGGCGGGAAAAAAGAAATTTCGTTTTTTTTCGTTTTCCCTGTTGACAAATGCAGAAAAATCGATCATAATATTTGCTGTAACGTTAAGGCTACTGTTCCTGCAAAAAAATTAAGGAGAAGCACATGCCTCCGGCACGTAAAGAGAAGATCGGCATGAAGGAGATCGCGGAAGCGGCAGGCGTATCGGTGATGACCGTGTCGGCGGCGCTTTCGGGGAGCGGCCGGGTCAGCGAGAAACGCAAGCGCGAGATCGTCGCATTGGCGCACCGGATGGGGTATCGGACCAATGCGGCGGCGCGGCTCCTGAAAAGCAAGCGGGTCGACGACCTCGGGCTGCTGATTTTCGAAAAGGAGGAGCTGATCCGCGAACACGCCGGCTTTATGGATATGACTGTGCAGTTCATGAAGGAGTGCGTGCGCAACAACATCCATTTCCAGCTCGAATGGTTCGACTCCCACCGGAACGCCGCCGAGCTGCCGCAGATGCTGACCAACGGACTGGTCGGCGGGCTGCTGATCGCCGGGGCCCCGGCGAATGCCGCCAAGGAGTTTATCGACAGGGAACTGGGACTTCCGTTTGTGACGATCGGCGAGCCCGGCAGGTATTCGGTCGGCTTCGATAACTGCAGCCAGCTCCGCCAGGCGGTCTACTATCTCGCTTCACTCGGGCATACGGAGATCGGGCTGGTGAACGGTCCGGATTCGCTGAATGTGTTCCGGGATTTCCGGCAGGGGTTCGATTCGGCGCTGGCCGAGCTTTCGCTCCTGAAGCCGGGAACTTTCCATGCGGAGTGCCAGCCGGCCGGCGATTTTCAGGCCGAGCTGGAGAAAACGCTTGACGCGCTCATGCGTTCTCCGGTCCGCCCGACCGCACTTCTCGTGTTTTCGGGTCTTTTCACGAAGGCCTTCATATCGGGCCTGCAGCAGCGCGGAATCCGGGTTCCGGAGGACGTCAGCATCATCTGCCATGAGACGGTGGACTGGGAGGTCGAAAAGTTCAGCCCCGCCATAACTGCAATCGAACGCAAATACGACGAACTCATCGCAGCCGGCGTGCAGATGATCCGGGATTTGATGGACGGTAAAACGGTTCTGCGTCCGCATACATTGATCGTTCCGGCATTTTCGAAGCGTCGGACGGTCTGCCCGCCGCAGGCGAAGGGATGAACCGTTCCGTTTTCTTTCGGCCTCACCGCAGGGATTTCCCGGATCAAACATATAAGGAGAACCGCGAATGAAAAGACGAAATTTCACATTGATCGAACTTCTGGTAGTGATTGCGATCATCGCCATTCTGGCGGCGATGCTGCTGCCGGCGCTGCAGCAGGCGAGGGAGGCGGCCAAAGCCTCGAGCTGTATCAACAACCTCAAACAGATTCAGTCGTTCGCACTTCAATACGCCGATTCGTACGAGGGATATTTTCCCGCTTCGTCGTCACCGGGAAACTGGAGCTGCAACGATCCGCAGTGGAATAATCCGAAGTGGACGAGCCGGACCTTCATTCAGGAGGCGCTTCAGCCTTCGGATAAACCGTATAAGCTTCTGAAGTGTGCCTCTTTTGTGCCGAACGAAGGTGTCTGGTACACGAATTACGGCATGAACTGCAAAATCACAACCTATTATAAAATGGGGTGGGGCGCGCTGGACAACCAGTTGAAGATCACGAAAATTCTCTCTCCGAGCCGGTGTTTTTCGTTTGGCGAGCATAACCAGAAGGTGAATTACGACGGCGATCGAATCATGTTCGAGGGGGACAGCTGGCTCAGCACGCGGCGTTACAGCCACTCCGGCAAAATGAATGCGGCTTTTCTGGACGGCCATGTTGCACGGTGTCCCGGAGCGCTGCCGGACAAGGGAAGCACCGCCGGAAAGGCGTTCTGGTTCGGCGAGCTCTGACGCCGGTCAGTCGGATTTACCGATTCGTGAACGGCTGGGGTTCCTGCCGAAACATAAAGGAGTATCGCAGATGAAAAGACGGAATTTCACATTGATCGAACTTCTGGTGGTGATTGCGATCATCGCCATTCTGGCGGCGATGCTGCTGCCGGCGCTGCAGCAGGCGAGGGAGGCAGGGAAGGCCTCGAGCTGCATGAACAATCTCAAGCAGGTCCAGTCGTTCGCACTTTACTATGCCGGTTCGAACGAGGATTATTTTCCGGAGGCGAAACGCCCCGGCACCTGGAGCTGCAACGATCCGCAGTGGAACAATCCGAAGTGGACGAGCCGGACCTTCATCCAGGAGGCGCTTCAGCCTGCGGACAAGCCGTACAAGTTGCTGAAATGCGCCTCGTTCGAGCCGCCCAATCCGATCTGGTACACGAACTATGCAATGAACATCCGGTTGACCATCTACAAAAGCCCCGGCGACTGGAGCCGGAAAAGCGGTCTGAAAATCGGTAAAGTCAGGGAGCCGAGCCGGGTCAACACCTTTTCGGAACAGAACCAGAATGTGAATACGGACGGTTCGGTCGTCGCTATGGAGCAGTCCGCCGCAATCCACTGGCGGCGTTACAGTCACGGAGGCAGAATGAACGTCTCCTATCTCGACGGACATGTCGCGCGTTACCCGTCTCAGCTCCCTTCCGAAACGCTCGACGAGGAAGGCAAGCTCTTCTGGTACGGCAACCGCGACGGCAGTTACTGAGCAAATATGAGGGGAAAACCATGAAAATCCAGAACTGTCTCTGTGCGGGAGCTCTGTCTCTCGCCGTCGTCTCCGCCGCCCACGGTGCGGAAATCTCGAACCGGAAGATGGCATGGGCGCACCATACACCGTGGCACACGCCGTTCAATACGAGCCTGACCGCGATCAACTACTACAACTTTCCGCTGCAGGATTCGACCGGCAGCGATCTGGAGGACTGGAAACGGGAGTTCGCACTGGCCGGAGCGCAGGGCATCGACGGTTTTTTCCCGGACCTCGTCGCCGATAAGGGCGGCGGCCCGACCGCGTTCGTCGATGCGCTGCATACGATGCTGAAAGCGGCCGAGGGCACCGATTTCCAGATCGGCGCCTGTCTCGACGTCAAAACGACCGTCGACCAGCAGGTGAAAGAACTGGCGAGAATGCTCGACCTGTTCGGGAAACATCCGAACTATCCGCAGTGGAACGGCCGCCCGGTCGTGAATTTCTACACCTATCTGAGCTGGACGCCGGAGGAGCTGGCGGAGATCCGCGCCGGCATGAAGGCGGCCGGGCACGATATCTTCCTCATCGGCAACATCGGAGTCGGCTACGAGCGCCGCAGCTTCGATGACCTGCGGCCTTACGTCGAACAGGCCGACATGATCTACTCGTTCGGGGCCGGCGAGATCGACGGCACGACCATGCGGAGCAAGGTCGAACTGTATGAACGGCTCGCCGCAGCGTGCGGCAAAGAGCTGATGACCACGGTCTACCCCGGCTACTACGGGGCGTGGCTGAACGGCCGCAACGACTTCTATCAGGTTCACTGCGGCTTCGACCAGGCCCATCACTCGTTCGAGGCGGCGAATACGCCGAAGGCGAAATTCCTGCACTACACGACCTGGAACGATCACGACGAAACGAGCCTGCTGCCGATGGTGTTCACTCCCGCGAACCCGCTGATCACCCGCGCCTACACGGCCCGCTTCAAGGGGGAGAGCACGGTTACCGGAGAACCGGAGGTGGTTTTCGCCTGTCACCGCGAGGAATTGCCCGGCACGCTGCTGCGCTTCGAAGCGATGACGCTGCCGACACTTGAAAAAGGCGGCGTGGCGGTTTCCGGCCGCCTGCTCGACGCGGCCGGAAAGACGGTCGCCGTTCTGCCCGAAAAACGCCTGGACGGCGCCGATTTCGACCGGACGGAGTGGCTGGTGCCGTCGGCCGGATTCGCAGCGAATCCGTTCGTTACGCCGGAGTTCACCGTTGCCGGGCGCACGGTCCGTCTGCCGCAGGTGTTTCTGGTCTCCGGCTGGCATCAGAACGCCGTGACGGTCAAGACGGCGGCGAGCCGGATCGTCATGCCGGAGAGCGAACTGCGGCTCCGGCGGGAAGACGGGCGTCTCCGGGTCTCCGGCCGTTACGACTCCCCGGCGGAGCTGAAGCGCGTTTCCCTCTGGCGCAACGACCGTCCGATCGCGGTGATCCTGCCGGAGACGGAGGGAAAGGTGCTGCTGAATCTCTGCGTCTCGAGCCGTCCGGATTTTACGGTCGCGCCCGAAGGGGGCGAGATCGTCGCGGCGGTGCGGAAATTCGGGGAGAATCCTTCGAAACATTTCCGCTGGAACGCGGCCGGGCTGGCCTCTTCCGCCAACCAGTCGTGGACTCCGGTGGCGCTGACGGTCGCCGGGGAACCCGGCCTGAAACTTCGCTTTTCGGTCGCCGGCGGCGAGCCGCTGACACTCTCCGCCGGGGAGCTTGCGCAGCGGGAGCGGGTCGAATACGGCGGCGCCGTCATTTCGCTCTCTCCGGCGGACGGCACGATGCAGAATCGCGCCATGCTGAACCGCAAAGAAGGAGCGTTCGACTTCTTCCTGTTCGACCGTGACCCGCGGCGGCGGGACTGCTATTTGCTCCATTTCGAAACCGTCGATGGCCGGAGCGGCTGGTCGGCTCCGCTTTATCCGTTCGCCGGAGATGTCGCACCGGTTCCGGCGAAACTGGTCGAGACGGCGACGAATCTCGAGACTCCTTCCGGGGCGACGGGCTGGAAGGGGCGCGGCGAGTATCTGGCGAAAACCGTTCCGTTCCGCACGCCGAAACTCCGCGAGGCGGCGGTTTCTCCGCTGTCGATCCGCGGCGGTCACTGGGATTTCGAGAACGACGGCCGCGACGCATACGGCGATATGCCGGTCGTGATTCCGGAGTCGATGTTTGCGGACGGCGCCGGTGCGGAGGGACGCGCGCTCCGTTTTTCCGGCAAGGAGAGCGTGAAGATGCGGCTGCGTACCTACCCGGTCGGAGCTTCGACCGTCGAGTTCCTGATCCGCCCGGAGGGAAAACGTGAAGAGGCGCAGGGGGTCATCACCCGTTCCGGCTGGAGCGACGCGGTCAATATCTATCTGCTGCCGGACGGCCGCATCGAGGCGGTGCGCGACGGCAGCGAGGAGTTCAAGACGGAAAAGGCGGTCAGCCGCGTTCCGCTGCCGGACGGCAGGTGGAGTCGGGTCCGGGTCGTCTGCGACAATGCGGCCCTCCGGATCTATTTCGACGGGAAATGCGTGGGGGAGGAGAAGGTTTCACCGCAGCGCTCCTACGGCAACTGCACCTGGTATCTCGGAAAAGGCGACAAGCGCTCCGGCAATTTTACGGGGATGCTCGATGCTTTGACCGTGTTCGGTGCGGCATTCGCCCCCGGCGACCCGCAGGAACCGGAATTCAGGAAGAGCGAGCGTTTTCGTCCGATCCTGCCGCCCGGAGCTCCCGAGGCGGAGGAGGCCGGCGCCGTCACCGGGAGCTGGAATTTCCCCGGAAATCTCGAGCGGCGCGCGGCAACAGGAGTTCCCGCCTTTTCGGAGGAGCGGCTGAAGAACCCGGTTCTGATCGGAGACGACACGCTGCTGCTCGGACCCGGCGCCAATACGGTCACCGTTCCGGCCGGGGGAGTGGCACTGGCCGACAACACGATGCTGACGGTCCGGCTCCGCCGCTTCGACCGGGCCGAGCCGAAAAAAGCGTGGTATGCGCTTCTCGTCTCGATCGGGAACGGAGAGCGGAAATCGGTCAATTTCAACTTCGGCAGCGGCGATGAGGTCATGATCTCCGCGAACGAACCGGAGTGGAAGATCAAAACCGGGCATCACAAGCTCACCCTTCCTGCCGAACTGAAGATCGCGAAGCGGAACGGACTCCTGATTTTCATGGTGAACGACAAGGTCGTCTACAAGACCGGCGACGACCCGGAGAAACCGTACGCGTTCCTCTCCTTCAGCACAAGCAGCCCGAATCGCGACGACGCGGCCATCGTGCAGCTCGACGCTCCTGTGCTCCGGCGCTTGCGCTGATACGGCTTCGACACACAGCCTTCTGCCCCGCGAAAAGAGCGATTTTTTTCGCGGGGCTCTTGCTTTTTCCCGTCGGATCAGGTATAATATAAAACGAAATGATGCAGCGCTGTACCAGATAAGGAAAAAAAGAATGCCGAAACCGAATGTCACCATGCAGGAGATTGCCGACCGGCTCGGGGTCTCCCTGAAGTCGGTGTCGCTGGCGGTCAACGGCGCCGGGCGGCTGTCGCAGAAGACGCGCGAACGGATTTTGCAGGCGGCGCGCGAAATGGGCTACCGGCCGAACTTCGCGGCGCGTTCGCTGGTGACCCGGCGCAGCTGCCTGATCGGCGTGCTGCTGCCGTACTCGAACAGCAGCTTTTTCGGCGACATCATGACCGGAATCGAGAAGAAGGCGCACGAACACGGTTTCATGCTGCTGCTCGGGAATCCCTCCGGAGGGCGCGAGGAACTGCGGAGCCAGATTCTCCGTTTCGCCGAACGCGGCGTCGACGGCGTGGCGGTTTATCCCTCCGGCGCGATCCGGGAAGTGACGGATGAGCTGTGTTCGCTCGGCGTTCCGATCGTGCAGGTCATGAACCGGCTGCCGGAGCTCGGGCGCGCGGCGGTTATGGTCGACAATGAGGAAGCCGGGCGGTGCGCCGCGCGGCATCTGCTGGCGGTCGGGCATAGTCGGGCCGGCATGTTGACGCACGACCGGGGAGGGGAGGAGATTGCCGCCCGCCGCCGGGGATTTGCCGCCGGCCTCGGCCGGGAAATTCCGTGCGAAGAGTGCGCGATCGGTATCGACGCCGGTTATGCCGCCGCCCGGAAGCTGCTCGCCGCCCATCCGGAACTGACTGCGCTCTTTGCGGCCAGCGACCTGGCCGCCCTGGGGGCGCTGAAGGCCGGGCTGGAGCTTGGCCGACGGGTTCCGCGCGAGTTTGCCGTCATCGGCTTCGACAATCTCGACGTTGCCGGACAGCAGCTGATCTACCCGCTGACCACACTCGCCCAGCCGAAGGAGCGGATCGGCGAACTCGCCGGCTCCATGCTGATCAATCTGCTGGAGGGGCGCGACGCCGGGCCGGTCATTCTGGAGGCGCCGCTTATCATCCGTTCCACCACCGCCGTTTCGGCGGACCGGCAATGAAAAAAAATCGACAACCAGAGGAAGAAAATGAAGATCACCGGAACCTTTCTTGACGAAATCAGCCACGACATTCCGCACCAGAACTGGGGAAGAGAGGAGTGGGACCGCGACTTTGCGGCGATGAAATCGATCGGCATCGACACCGTGATTCTGATCCGCTGCGGTCATCGCCGCTTCATCACCTATCCGTCGAAATTCCTGATGGAGCATGAAGGCTGCTACCGGCCCCCGGTTGACCTTGTCGATCTGTTTCTCGAGCTTGCCGAAAAATACGGCATGACCTTCTACTTCGGGCTGTACGATTCCGGAAAGTACTGGCATAACCGCGAATGCGAGCGCGAAATGGAGATCAGCCGCGCGGTCGCGGATGAAGTCTGGAGCCTCTACGGGAACCGCAAAGCGTTCGGCGGCTGGTATTTGAACTTTGAGGTCAGCCGCGCATCCGCCGGAATTATCGAGCTGTATGCCGGGATGGGGCGCCATGTCAAGCAGCTCTCCGGCAATCTGCCGACCATGATTTCGCCGTATATCGACGGAATCAAGGCGATCGGGGACGTCGGCGTCAAGGATGATTCGATCGGCGTGACGCAGCACGAGCAGGAGTGGAACGCGATCCTGAAAGGGATTCAGGGCGCGGTTGATATCGTCGCCTTCCAGGACGGCCACTGCGATTATCATGAGCTCGCCGACTACCTGCGGATCAACAAGAAGCTGACCGACCGCTACGGCATGACCAGCTGGACCAACTGCGAGACGTTCGATCGCGACATGCCGATCCGCTTCCTGCCGATCAAGTGGGAGAAGATGCTGCTGAAACTCGAAGCGGCCAGAGCGGCCGGGATCGAGAAGGCGATCACCTTTGAATTTTCCCACTTCATGAGCCCGAATTCCTGCTACCGCGCGGCCGGGCACCTGTTCGACCGGTACCGCGAGCATTTCAGCTTGTAATTACCTCCCTCCCGAAGTGAAAAACAGCCGGTTTCGAAAGAAATCGGCATTTTTTTTCGCTTCGGCTCTTGACATTTGGGATCAGATCGTTCATAATAATAGCAGATTCAGTCAAAACGATTTGATTCTTTTTTTTTGAATTTTGCTTCAAAACGTTTTGATTGATGATGGATTTGATCAGGTAAGGAAAATTGACGGATATGGCGAAACGAACGGCAACCATTGTCGATGTGGCGAGAGCGGTCGGAGTCTCTCC
>NZ_VUNS01000026.1 GCF_009695545.1 Victivallis lenta
CGAAGCACGAACTTCATCATCATTGAGTTCATCGATCTTCAACTCCTCTGCTACATTTTCCAATGTCAGAAACTCCAGTTCCAGAGCGTTCACGGCTTCCAGAACCAGACCGTTCAGTTCGATCCGGGAGGTATGCCGCCGCTTCAGAACCATACTACCGCCGAACATGAGGTTCGCGCAGACTCGAACATTAAGCCCAGCAGCCAGGCCGACGGCAATCGTCCGGTCGTGGCTGTTGCGGATTCCGATGCAACGACTCCATTCTGTGCTTGAACTCCGGTTGATTCGGATCACCCCGAACATCCGCTGGCCGTCGCGGGCCAGACCGTATTGTTCGTCGAGAATCTGCCAGTCGTGCGCCTTGACCACGTCGGTTACTGCGTCGATCACCTCACTGTGCGGCACCGGCTTCCAGCTCGCGGTAGCGGTCGGCGTCGGAACCATTGCGATTTCATCGCGCCCGACGAACTTCCCTTCACTCATCATCAGTCCCATGATTTCACCTCCATTTCTTTAAATGCCACTGTCTGCAACGGTCCCGATACGGACACTCGTTACAGGCGAATGATGTTTCATTGGGCAGGAACACGCCTTTGTTGATCGCATACTGCGCTCGGTTCGCCAGCACCTCGAAGCGCCGGAAATCGTGAAATCCGCGACTGGTATAGTGCGATTCACAACCCGGATTCTTCGTCTTGGTGATGACATCGAACCGAAAGAGCGGAACCGTACCGTTCTGTTTTTCGTAGGCGTAGCTGAACAAGGTCGCCTGAAGATCGCGGTCGGCTTTCCCGGCAGGCCAGCGGCTCATCGAGGTTTTCCAATCTACGATACAGGCGTCCCGTCCGTCCTGAACAATGAGGTCAAACTCACCGATCAGGGGCTTGTCCAAACCGGGAACGTCAATCCTGAACGCCTGCGCAACGCCCTTGACAGTGTAGTAATCCGACCAATTCGCCAGCGCCGCATCCAGCATTTTCGTTGCAAGATCGATCACCGTGTCGAAGTTCTCGCCCTCCTTGTAGATCAGGTTCGGCGTCGCTTCGGCTTCGATTTTGAACGCCTCTTCAAACCGGTCAACGATTTCATCGCGGGTCAGCGAGCCGCCCATCATGCACTCCCACGCCTGAGCGGTCAACGCCGAATGAAACGCCTTGCCGAACGGGAAGCAGACCGAAGTCCGTTCGACTTCGGCCTGATCCACGTAGCGGTACATGAATTGCGCCTGACAGATGTTGAGGTACGTATTCAGCGCCGAATACGACCAGTGCGGTTCCTGCCGCAGTTCGCCGATGGTCGCCATTACGCCGCCCTCCATTCGTCGATCTGATCCGAACACTGCTGCCGGGTCAGATGCTGGATGTCCGGCACCTGAAACCGGGCCGCGATCTGCTGCGGAGTGATGCCGCGCTGCCGGGCGAGGTCAAGCAGATATGAGAGCTGTTTCGGACTCGCCGGAGCGTCATTCTGACGGCCCCCTGACCGGTTACCTTGAGGCCCGTTTTTACTGGGCTTTTCCGACCATTTTCTCCCGTAATTCGCGGGACTTTTTCCGTGTAATTCGGCTTCGACGGAATTCCGTACCAGATCGAACGTTTCGTGAATCCGGGCCTGAAGAGCCTCGCCGGACAACCCGTCCGGCAGTTCCACTTCGACTGACGCATGATAGCTCTGGCTGGAATATTCCTCTCCGGCCGGAACCTTCTTTGAATATGACGCATTGAGTTTCAACATAATCATTCCTCCATAAAAGACGGATAGCCGGGAGCCTCGCAGCTCCCGGCTATCCGTCCGTTTGTATTTGTGTTTTTATTTGGCTAAATCGCCATCCTGATCCGCTCGATGGCGCGTTTCGCCTGAATGAAATCCCGCTCTTTCTGCTTTTGCGCAAGCTGAACTTCCTTGACTTTGCGCACCAGCAGGGTTGATTCATCCAGAGCAAGTTTGAGTTTATTCCGGAACGTATCGATGGTATTGCAGAGTTCATCCAGCGGATTGGTTTCGGGTTCATGGTTCGGGGCGACCGTCTGCACCGGGGCAGACACCACTTTGTTTTCGACGTTTTCCATTTTCGTTTCCTCCTTTTCGGGTTGATGTTTGGGTAATATGTGAATCGGCATCGCGAGATACCGGCCGCTGCCGCCCTCGGCAATGACCGGTATCCTGCCGTCCGAATGTGCCCGGAGCTTCGTGTAGCCCTGCTGAAGCATCCGCAGCAGGATATACTTGTTGAGCGCCAGCACAGCACGGGGCTGGGCGCCGATCACCGTAGCCTCCAACCGCAGTTCTATATCCGGGAAGTTGTTCGGAATCACAGTGACGCCACCCGAAAACACGTTCAGCTCGATCGCGTGAAACGGCGGGCAGTCGGGAACTGTTTTCAAAAACGTGATGAGCCGCTCCGGTTCATGAATCTCGATCTGATAATCCAACGTCTTGTCGGCTGGAATCACCTGCTTCCAATCGGGGAAGTTGTCCGGCAACGCGTTGCCCTGCCACTGGAAACCGCCGATTACGATGCGGAACAGCCGCTCGTTCCGGCAGCGCCAGATGTGCAGCGTTCCTGCTCCCTCCGGTCGAGCGGTCAGCAATGCCAGCGGAAACGGCAACGTCATATCTTCCGGGATTTTCAACGGACACGGCAGGTTGAGCAGTTCTTTACCGTTCGTTGCGGTCACACCGTCACGGGAAAGGTTGATCCCCCGCAACGCAAGCCGCGCTTCACGCAGATCCACCACCGGGGCCGCCAATGCCAGCAGTTTGCCGAAATCCGGTGGCAACTCGACCGTCACTGCGTCATCCGGAACGACCTCCATTTCCGGCCATTCAAGCTGCTTGCCAGTCACTTCGACCTCGCCACCGCGCGTGGAACGGATCAGCTCACGCAACGCCTTATACTCGACCGTGAACTCCTCCATCTCCCCGGCATCGCTAGCCACTTCGACCGTGACGGATTCCACGCCGTCAGTTGCAGTCAGCCAGACCTGTTCCCCGACACCGAGGAACCGCACCGACCGCTGTACCTCCACCGGCGAAGTCTGCGACACCACCTTGCCGAGCACCTTCAATACATCCAGTAACACACTCTTTCTGATCTTCATTTTCATACCTCCATGATGTTAAAACACAACCGGCCCCGGCAGTTTCACGACCGCCGGAGCCAGTAACGAACAGGATTGTCCTGATTGCACGAAGGTAATATATAAGTGAAAATCCGTTGAAATACATGAAACTGAAGCTGTTCATTCCCGTATATGTGCTATGTTGAAGGAGAATATTGACTGCGTAGTTTGGGTGAAAATGGGGGTTTAGCAAAGATTGCCGACAGGCGATTGAGCACCCGATGGCATTTCCCAGTTTCAGAATAATAAGCAGGAACTCATTGACTACTTTTGTTTTTCTTTTTGGATTAGTGATCAATTTCACGGATTTAGGAGAATAGTTATAGACTTGGAGCCTCAGCAGCTATAATCGCTTTTGAACGACATATGTGATTTGCGGAAGCGACTTGGTGAGTTGTGCTGAAGTTTGGCGAATGTCTTGGAAAAACAGTACTGATCGGCAAAACCGAGCTCCTTCGCAATCTCCTTGATGGAAAGATTGCTGAAATGCAGAAGATAACAGGCACATTCGATTTTCCGGCGACGAACGAATGCCTGCGGACTCTCTTCCATCGTCGTGGAAAAGAGCCGGACAAACGCATTGCGCGCCAGGCCGCAATGATTCGCCAGCATATTGTTGTCCAGCTTTTCATTCAAATGCTCTGAAATGTATTTCAACGCGGCATGAATCCGGCGGTTGATGGGCAGTTCCTTGATCTCCATCTCCTCCGGGCAGCGCAACAGTACATGCCCCAACACCGTATGCGCAATCATTTCGCAGCGGATTCGCTTTTCATGCTGTTCATACAGCTGAATAAACTCCTTGATATGCTCCACCATGATCGAATCTTCGGCGATCTCGTAAATCTGCGTACCGGTGACTTTCGCAGAATCAATGAAGTTGAAATGAATGAAAAACTGTTTGAACGGTTTTTCCGCATGCGTTGAAAACTCATAATAAGCCGGAATCAGGTAAAAGCGTTTTTTCTGCATCCGCAAACAGCCGTCTGCGCTTTCGATAATTCCCCCTTCCTCCATATTATAGAAAAGGCGCCAGAAGGGAGTATGCAGCTTAAATTGCATCCAAGGATAAATGTTGGTCATCCAGCCGCAAAACTGAATTTCAAACGGACAAGTTAATGTCCTGATGTCATCTGGCGCTAACAAACTCATCTCATGTCTACCAATTTATTTTAGTTTTGTTATAAGAATATAATGTACTGGTAGAATTTTTCAAGACTTCCATAATACCAAAATCTTCATATTGCGAAATGTTATGTTACAATTAGACATCTTTTTTATCATCAAGCCATTGGAGGAGCTTTTATAATTGTGTATAATATAAACAGTGAAGAATATAAATTTATTCTATTGAGAGTGTAATCCTCCCGCAACTTGCGGTGAGGTAACTTGCCCAGAGTTAAAGTTTAGTTCAACTAGCGTTTGTAAAGGTAATAAAATAATGTCTTTTTTGATTCTACGTCACATGCCGTCGCTGAATCATTCGTTAGAGCTTGCACGCAAACTGTTTGAATTTCATGATCGTTATCCCAACTCAATTGACGAAATTTGGTTTGGTTGTGGCGCATTTGACGGCGTAGAGGAAATTCGCCGTCAGTGCGATGAACTTCTGCCGCTTCGGGAAGAATGTCGCCGCCGAGGAATTGCTTTTTCGCTTCAGCAGGGCGTAACGATCGGTCACGGTGTTGCCGGACCGATAGCCATCAGAAAAGGAATTTTCATCGATAACGACACACTGGTCGATCAAGAAGGAACATTTCTTTATGGTATGCTCTGCCCGACTTCGCCAAAAGTCTTCGACTACCTTACAGAACAAACCGCGATTTACCTTACTGAACTTCAACCGGAGTCCTACTGGCCGGATGATGATCTGCGCGTAGGAACTTTCAAGCCGGTCGGCTGTTTCTGCAACCGCTGTATAGCACTTTTCAATAAAGAGATTTCAGGCTCGTTTACTCGTGAAACGCTCGCGATACGGCTTTTTAGCGACAAGCCGGAACTCAAACTGCGCCGTACATGGCAACAATTCAATGCTCGAAACATTGCCCATCTTGCGACAGCATTCCGCAAAGGGTGCGACAAAACCATGCCGGAGTGTCATCTTGGAATTCAGTCGACCTTTTCAAGTCGTCTTTATGATATGGAAACGCCATATCAGCTGCTTTATGCGCTCTCCGACAACGGGCGCGCGAAAGTAGGGATCCGTCCCGGCGCCCTCTTTTACAGCGAAAGTAATCCGCGTGAACTACTCTCCAAAATGCAGGAGACCGCGCGTGAAGCGGCGCGTTGCCGCAAATACGGTTTCGTTTCGCAAATCTGTTACGAGCTGGAGAATTATCCGCATATTGCGATGCTCAAAACGCCCGAAGCGATGATGACCGAGGCGGCGATGGCACTCTTTGCCGGAGCGGATTCGCTTGCACTCTACTATCATGACGTGAACAACCGCGAAACCGATGAAAACTACCGTTACTATTTCGAAACGGTCGCAAAATACCGCCCGTTTCTCGAAAAGATCCGCGATATCGGCAACCGGAGCGATCTTGCGGGCGGCGCGTTTTACCGCGGCAAAGATGCGGTTGGTCAGCCGGAGTGGCACAGTTGCTCGTGGACTCCGCCTGAGGAGCGCGATGAACTTCATTTGATGGAAAATGCCGTGCCAATCACCCAGTCTGAAGCTGTTCCGGAATTCTATATTTTGAACGAACACTGCGTCCGCACGCTTGCTGCGGACGAACTTGGAAAGCTCTTCGCCTCTACGATTCTGATGGATATTACGGCATTCAGCCGTTTATGTGAATGTTTCCCTGAATTGCAGGCGACAAAGAAAGTTCGGTTGCATCCCGATGTTCCCGCCGCAGTCGGTGTATCGTGTGAATTCTATGAAAAAAATTCCGCAATGGGTATGACTACCCCGATCGAGATTCTGAGCAATGATGTCAGACCGTTCAGTACAGTTTCGATGATGATGGAGGCTGCTGGAAGCGTCATCATTCCGACGGAGTTCGGCGGCAACATTGTCCTCATCCAGCAGTTTGAAAACTGGACAGGGTTTCGCCGCATGGCGATCCTTGATGTACTCGACACGCTCATTCCGGGTAAAATGAGTGTGCGGCTCGATGCGCCGGGATATGCAGTCAACGTCCAGAGTCGGGTTGATTGCGAAAAACGATGCATTGCGGCAATGTTGCTCAATTTGAGCATTGGCGCAATCCCCCCCGCGGAACTGCGGTTGCGTCGTCCGGCGGCGAAAGAATACGAATTGGTCACAGCGGCAGGAAGTTCCAGCGCTCCGGTCGTCCGGCAGAGTGCCGACGAGATCGTCATTGCAGTTCCGGCGCTCGCGCCGTGGCAGATTTTATTGATTCAGCAAAAAGCAACCAACTAGGAGGGTATATGAATTTGAGCCTGAAAAAAACGTTTTTGATGATGACAGTGTTCATCGCGTTGCTACCATTCAGTAGTCCAGCTGGCGAAGTTTCTGATCGACACATGATCTGGGCGCATAATACGCCGTGGTTCAACCCGTCGGATTACTCGGTATACACGCAGGTCTTCTACAACTTCCCCCTGCAGCGTGCGTTGGAGACCGGAAACAAGTGGGAAGACGGACTTCGCGATGAGATCAAAGTGGCATTGAATTGCGGCATTGAAGGATTTTTTGTCGACTTCGGCGGTGACCCGAATAAAGGTCCGGCGCACTGGAGCCATACGCTGAAATTTTACCTCAAAGCCGCCGAGGGTACGCCGTTCGAGGTCGCGCTCTGCATGGATACCAAGATCAGCAAGGAGTATTGGGTCGGCGAACTGAAGCGTCTCTTGAAAGAGAACGGCGGCCATCCGAATTATCCGAAATTCAATGGGAAATATGTTGTTTGCACCTACCAGTTTCTGCAATGGGAAAATCAACAACCCAACGGCTGGACGATCGGAGAGTGGAAAGAACTCCGCGCCGAGATGAAAAAGGCGGGGTTCGATCTTTATATTATCGCCAACTTTGCCCCGCTGCCGAATGAGAAGCTGAATATTGACCGTCTCGAACGTGCCAAAGAAACCTTCGACTGCGTTTATCTATTTGATGCTCCGGGACATTGCGATGAAACACCCGAAGTGAACAACAAGAAACTTGTAAAGTTCTGTAAAGAAAACGGTAAACTTTTCATGGGCTGTCTGCATCCCGGATACTACGGTGCGTGGCTGTGGGGATTCAACGACTTCTATAATCCGTTTCGAGGAACCGATATGCTCCACCGCATGTTCATAGACGCGATGAAGCACAAATCGCAGTGGCTTCACGTCACCACGTGGAACGACCTCGTGGAAACAGCGACACTGCCGCGCGTTTTCACCTTCGGTGTCGCGCATACGCTGAAAAACTACAATACGTGGATCAAAAATAAGCCGGAATTTTCCGACACGCCCGATCTGACCGCAGCATATCTGCGCGAAGTTCTGCCGGGCGAAGTGCTCCGTCTCGAACTGCTCAATCTGCCTTCCAAGGTCAAAACACCGCTGACGGTCACCGGCAAACTCTACGACATGAATGGCAGAGCGGTCTGCAACCTGCCTGCGAAAAAACTTGCACCGAATCAGTTTGGTACCCTGGAGTGGGTCGTGCCCACGGCGGAACTCGCCTTTACCCCGACGCTGGTGCCGGAATTCACTGTGGCGACCGAAGGCTATACCCGTACCGTCCGCACCCCGGCGGTTTATCTGGTCACGCCGTGGTTGCAAAACGCGGTGACGGTCAACGTGCCTCTGTCACAGATGCTTGAAGAGTTCCCGAATACACTGACGGTCAGTCAGAAGGACTCGATCCTCGAAGCAAAGGTCGATTTTGACGCGCCCGAAGAGATCGCGAACATTCTGCTTTTCCGCAATGACCGCCCGATCGCGACTTTTTCGCCTGAACTGAAGGATGGCGAGATCCAGCTTGTCACCGCGCTTTCCGGCTGCCCGAAGGCGGTCAGCGTCACCGTTGAAAACGGGCGCATTTTACGTGCGATCAAAAAAGGTATGCAGAACAATTCGATCTGGCAGGGTGAAGTACTCTTCCGCTGGACGTCGGAAAAACTCGAGACTAGCAACTCCAACTTCGGCGGGCACGGCGTCACCTTTGCCGGTTCTGAAAATATGAAGATCATCGTCACCAACGCCAAAGGCGAAAAGAGCGAATTTTCTCCTGTTAAAATCGCAAACAAACGCCGTGTTTCCAATGCCGACGCGCTTTTTACTGCCGAACCGGAAATGACCTGGTTGCTCGATCCTCCGCTCGCGATCAAAAAGGGTGAAAAGACGCTCCAACTTTTCATGCGTGCGCCGCAGGAAACGGATAACTTCTATGTCCGCATTGAAACGATGAGCGGAAAAGTCTACTTCAGCAACCCCATTTATCCGTTTGCCAAGGAGAACAGGATCGAAAAACGCAAGATCCTCGGCACCAATAATACGCTGGAATCGACCTCCGGCGGCAGCGGCTACGCGTTCCGCAACGAGCCGGAATTTAAAACGCCGCGTCAGAGACTGCCCTATCAGAAGAATCAGCTGTTGACCCGCCCGGTTTCCAGACTCGTTGCGCGCACCGGCATCTGGCACTTCGACGGCGCGGTCAATGGTGTGGAGATCGATCACTACGGCGACCGCGACCTCAACATCAAGCCGGAGTTCTACGTTGACGGCGGCTTCGACGGCAAAGGCAAGGCTCTCTCGTTTGACGGCAACCGGACGATCCTCTTCCCGGCGCGTGTCTGGCCGCTCTCCGGATTCGGCACGATGAGTGTTTATCTGAAGCCGGAAATGATCGGTACGAAGCAGTCGGTGATCTTCAAAGACGGCTGGTATGACGGTCTGCACCTCAACATTCTTGCCGATGGCCGTGTGGAGATCATGCGCGCCTATCTGCAGGATCTCACCAAGCAGAACCAGCTTTCGTTCGAGTACCTCACCAGCAAGACGAAGCTCAAGGCAGGCGAATGGGTGAAGGTCGAAGCCAGAGCGGATGCCGAAAAGTTCCAGCTCTACATCAATGACAAACTGGAAGCCACGGAAAAACTGGGCCGCTTCCGTTCGCATGGCAACGGGCGCGTCACCCTTGGCGGTAAGAAGCACATCGACTATGTGCCCTACCGCGGTCTCATGGATGAACTGGTGCTCTACGGCTGGTAAGCAATCTGGAACATGAAAGAATTTCCACTCTCTCCATTACCCTATGTAGAGGGGCGGGAAGCACAAAAAGGATTTTTGGGTATAGCAGGAGACATTGAGGCAACCAGCCGGCATGTTCGTCGTCATATTCTGACTTGCAGCGAAGAGTATTTTTATGAAACCGGCCATAAAAATCTTACTTGTTTTTTCGAGGAGGAAAAGAGTGTAGTTATACCATTCGATCTAGGATTTAGCGTTGCCGAATATCGCGGACAGATCGTTCTCGGTGTTCGTCCGGGAGAAAAACCGCAATCATTATGCGTCTACTGCAATACGATTCATTGTAAACAGACGGAACAGGGAGTTTTTCCGTGGTTTATTCCGACACATGGAGTTGATTCCGAAGAATTGGAACTGGTGTAATATTCTGCATGACCGGATAAACACCTGCGAAATTGCAACAGATGTTCCAATGCACATCCTTTGGATGGAATTAGATTTACGGTAGACCCATTGATAGGCGAAAAAAAGGAGGCATAGCGCCAATTGTTCACCGTTTATAATTTATAACTTTACAAAAATTCAACATTGGAAAATCGACATCTATGTGGAAAAATCATGCTAAATTATTTCATCTGCCGCTGGGCGCAATCACGGCAGAAGGGTGGCTCCGTGAACAACTGCTCCGCAATCGCGAAGGAATGGGCGGTCATCTCGATGAACTTGAACCGATCATGCTGCTTGCGCCTTACACCACGAAAGATACTGATGAAAAATGGGGTGATGTCAAAGCGGGCTGGGGTGCAGAAATTTCCGGCAACTACTGGCTCGGTGTCATCAAACTGGCTTTTACGCTTCAGGATCACGAACTGATCGCAAAAGTGACCGCGTGGGTCGACCGGGTACTCGAAAATGCCGAACCGGAAGGATACCTCGGCGCCTACCGCCTCGAAGATGACCGGATGGAGGATTTCAACGCCTGGGGGACCTCCGGCGCGATGCGCGGTTTGCTCGATTTTTACGAAGCCACCGGACGCAGTGAGGTTTTCAGTGCCGTTTACAACTGCATGCTCTGGTTCACACGCCACTGGGCGGGCGACAAAAAAACACGCTATGCCGGACAGGCGATCATCGACCCGATGATGCGCTGTTATTACAAAACTGGCGACAAGCGTCTGCTTGATTTTTGCGTCGATTATTTTGATTTCCTCGACCACAACGATCTTTATCAAAATTCGCCAAATGCATTTCTCGCTTCAAAATTGCGCTACAACTCCAACCATACCGCCGGATATTCGCTTCAGGTGCGTCTGCCGTCAATGGTTTACTGCGGCAACGGAGATCCACGGCTGCTCCGGGCTTCAGTCAACGGTATCGCGAAACTGCGCAAATTTGCGATGCACACCACTGGGGCTCCGGTCTGCAACGATGAATATCTCTCTCCGGTCTCGCTCTATGCAGAGAGCGAATATTGTTCCTTCGCCTACCTCGGAGCCAGCTATGGCGCGATGACGGCGGCAACCGGAGATACGGTTTACGGCGATTATCTCGAGGAGATTGCCTTCAACGCCGCACAGGGGGCGCGCAAAAAAAATGAACGCGCCATCGAATATAACAGTACGCCCAACCAGCTCTGTGCCTCGATCCACTCCTCGCACTGTCAGCCGATTCACGGGGCTTACGCGCCGATTCATCCGGTTGCATGCTGTGCGGTCAATTCGATCGTTGTACTGCCGGAATTCGTTTCCAATCTCGCTTTTGCCGACGCCGAGGGCAATCTTCATATCAATGCTTATGCGCCGTGTTCGATCCGGCACCACGGCATGACACTGACAACGGAAACGCTCTACCCTTTCCGCAACACGGTGACATATACCGCGCATACCGATGAACCGCAGACGTTTGCGATCTATCCCAAGCGTCCGCGCTGGAGCCGGAGTATCCGGATTCTCGTCAATGGCAAACCCGCCGCCGAACTTTACCGGACATGGCGCGATGGCGACACGCTGACCGTTGAATTTCAGGCGAAAGTCGAAGTCGAACGAGTTCAGGATCTTGCTCACAACGAACCGCTGTCGGTTCGTTACGGCGCTCTAAATTTCTCGCTCCCCGTCCCGGCACGTTGGGAGAACATCGGCAACGGCAGTGCCCGCACACCGCTTCCGGCAGGGTGGGCCTGGTACGATGTCTGGGCCGATTTCAAGGATGCCGATGTGTCAAAGTTCGATATCATGGGGCTCCGCAAAGATCAGATCAGCTGGAATGTCGCTCTCGCCGAACGGGAACTCGAATTCGAGATCGAGGAGCTTCCGAAAACAGGATACGTCTGGGAGAATCCGCCGCTGAAACTCCATGTTGCAGGGGCATACAAAGCGCCGTATGCCTACGCGCCCTACCCGATCCGGACCAGTGAAATCTACGAACCGGAACTGGAAGTCACCGATCCGATGCCGCTCGAACTCGTTCCTTACGGCTGTACAAACCTGCGCATCACCTATTTCCCGCGCGCCGCAAAATAAGAGAGAAAGGAGGTGTACAAATAATCTCCCCGTTTATAACTCACAAAGTAAAGATTTATCCTCAAAAAGTTGAGGCGTCAGTGAATGGGAGACTGGGGGCGTTCCGCTCGCACAGCAACGGGCGCGTCAGCATCGGCGGGCGCGAGCATCTGGGATACGTCTCCTACTGCGGTCTGCTCGATGAACTGGTCATTAGGGGGTGGTAACGGCGACGTCGCCGGGAGGTTTAATCAATGCAGCAAAAAATAAACATGTAACATTCAATCAAATGAAAGGAAGTCATCACATCAGAATTTATTATCGTTTGCAGTTTTACAACTCGTAGAATGAAAGGATTCAAGATGATTTATCGTAAATGTTTTACTCTTATTGAGTTGCTTGTTGTTATCGCAATTATCGCAATTTTAGCGGCAATGTTGTTGCCGGTATTGAACAAGGCGCGCGCTTCCTCCAAAAGCATCAGTTGTCTGGGAAATATCAAACAATTCGGAGGGGCAGCTGTATTTTATGCGAATGATCATAATGATTATTTTTTAACCAGTGATAATTCCTGGGCCGGAGACCGTGCTTTGAACCTCTACTTCAGGTATTTGGGGGGGGATGCTTCCGGTAGTAATATTGGCTCTCTAAAAGTTGGCTTCTGCCCAGCCGATTCAAGTGCGAGCAGAAAGATGGGCATACCTTCTTATCGTGCGTTCGACTGCACTTGGAGCGCTTGGGCTGATAATGAGGGGATTGGTTATTCACCATTCGCTCAGAGCTTGCAATATTGGGCTCTTAATCCAGCCTATCCGGATAGTAGGGCTAATGTTCGTACGGAAAAACTCAGCAAGCTGTCAGCATATCCGAACTACGCCAGAGATCTTCGGTTCAAGCTGGCTCTCTTTGCCGACGATCCTGTTTTACCGAATCATTATTCCGGCGAATCATCATTCCACATCAACGCTGCTCGAGCTGACGGCAGTGCCAAAAGTTGTCGGATTACTCTCTGGAAACCCAATCCTCTTTCCATAGATGATTGGCTGATACGTCTGGAGGGCAGGACAGGCCATTCGTTACAGGCTTTCATGGAAGCCTCCAATCCGCAGCTTAATCCCTGACCAACCAACTCCTGGGAAATGGCGGCAGAGAACCATTTCCCCGGTATTTTGTATTATCATGTCTATTGCAACCCTAACTCCTGGAATCTTCTGGTATTGGAATTCTGATCCTTCCCCTGCGGGCATCAGAAAACAGCTTGCCCATATGCGTGACGTCGGTTATCGTTGCGTTTACCTGCACCCGATGCCCGACAACTATCACAAGTATTTTTTCTACAAGGGCATGAAAATCGCCTATCTAGGGAAACGGTACTTTGAATTGGCCCGCGTGATGCGGGATGAATGCCGGAAACTCGGCTTGACCATGATGCTGTATGATGAAGGCGGCTGGCCCAGCGGCGGCGTAGTCGATACGCTGGTCGTGAAATATCCCCGGGCCCGGGTATGCGCTTTGCGCAAAAAGCAGGATGGCTCTTTGGAAGAATTCCGGCTCGATGTCCCCGACCTGACCGATCCCGCCGTCACCGATCGTTTCATCGAAATGACCTATCAACGGTATTACGAAGAACTGGGAGAATCTTTCGGAAAGGAGATCAGGGGAATCTTCACCGATGAGCCTTTCTGGGAGTGTTATCTGCCCAAAGCTTACGTCGCCATTCCGGCCGGACTTGAGGCCGAACTGGTCAAATGCTACGGTATTCGGCTCCCGGACATTCTGCCGCTGCTCTTTGACGATGCCGCAGACACTCCCGAAACCAGGCGGGCCAGACAACAGTATGTGGACTGCTGTACGGCGCTTTTCGCCCGTAATTACACCGGAAGGCTGGCGGCCTGGTGCCGAAAACATGGTCTGGAATTCGAAGGGCATTTCCTTTTTGAAGACCTCTATTTCCGTACCGGATTTTTCTATGATTTTCCGCGAATCCTCGACGCGATGGATGTACCCGGCGTTGATGCGATCTTCCGCATGGTATATCCGCACGGCGGACGCGGCAATTTCGCCCGTTTCGCGCAGTGTGCCGCTATCCGGAACAAACGCCCGGAAGCGCTGGCGGAATGTTTCAACGTCTACGGCTACGCGATGAGCACCCCGGCCATGGCGTATGTGGCCAATCTTCTGCTGACCAAGGGAATCAACCGCATATTGACGATGCCGTATCTGTACAGCGACCGCGGCTTGTGCAAGGTGAGCTGTTCCACCGATTATTCACCGCGCACCCCGATCTGGCGTCATCTGGCGGCACTGAACCGTCATCTGGAGTTCGCCGGGCAATATCACGCGGGCATGCTCGAACCGGTAATCCGGGTGCTTGGCGTCACCAACTGCTTCGGCGGCAGCGACTATCAGAAACCGACGCCGGAAGCGGAGGCTTTTGCGGAAAAGGTCGAGCAAATGCAGGAAAACTTGGACGATGCTCTGGTCTTCTGGCGTATCTGTTCGGTCGACGAACTGAAGTCGGATGAAAACCGCCCTGAAGTTCTGATCGTGCCGGGTGAATTGGAAATTCCGGAGATCAAAGCCGCGGTGGAACACTGGCGGCAGGCCGGTACGCAGGTTATAGACGGCTTTCTGCAGCGGGATTTCCATTCTCTGAGCTATCTTGCGACGGATACAGCTTACCGGGATGTCCGGATTCTGCCTTGTCTCCGCGAAGAAGGCATGAGTCTGCTGGTCTTCAACGCCGGCGACAAGGATATCACATTCTCTTTCGCCGCCGCCGGAAAACACTACCGCGAATTGCCGCCGCCGGACGGAACGCTGGCGGTGTTTGCGCCGCTCCGTTTTGAAAACGGCCGCTATCATCTCCCGCTGCCGGCCTGGAACATGCGTATCCTGACCGTTGCGGACACCGCGCCGGCGGCACAACCGGCACCGCGCGAGTTCCGGAAAATCCGTCTTGACTGGAAACTGAAAAAGGTCGAGCGTCTGCGTTACAGCAAAGACGGCATCACAAAATATGAGAAAATCACCGAAAAACGGCCGCTTCCGTCAAGCGGCATGTACACAGAACTTGAACCGGAGTTTTCCGGTTCGATCGAGCTTGCGGCTTCATTTGAATCCCCCCTGGCCTTTTCCGGCTTTTTGAAATTCGACGATATCTGTTCCGGCGGTGAACTGTTCTTCAATGGCGTCAGCGCCGGAATGCGCGCCCAGCCGCCGTGGCTCTGGCGCGTCGAAGTCAGGAGGGGAACCAACCGGATTGTTTTGAACATCAATTCCACCGCGGGCAATGAATGGAAACGCTGCTTTCGTGAGGAACTTGAACCGGCCGGATACTATAATGATTATATCAAGGAAATCAGAACCTATGAAAACGATTTTGCCGAATGCGGAGCGGCCCCCCGCCTCACACTCTATTGCTGAAGCCGCCCCGCTGATCATCGAAAAGGAAAAATTACCATTTTTCGCAGCCTGGATCACCCACCCGGAAGTAGCGAAACGGTGGCAGAAAGAGCAGACCTGCGAGGAAAACTTCTTTTGTGAATTTTACAGGGAATTCAACTGCGACCAGCTCCCGGAATCCATTCTTCTGCGGATTACGGCGGACAGTTGTTACCGCTTGTCGATCAACGGGAAAGAAGCCGGTTTCGGCCCGATCCGGGGAAGCGCCGCGCTGCAATATTTCGACACCAGGGAAATCGCCGGACTTCTGCGGCGCGGACGCAATGAGATAAAAGTCCTCGTCCACTCTCCCGTCCGGGAGAATTTTACTGCCGTAACCCGTTTCCCCGCACTGCTGGCGGAAGCGCCCGGATTATTCAGAACCGACGAAACCTGGCAGGTTTCCCTGTGCCCGGAATTCCGGCGCGACGTGCCGGTTTATACGATGCAGATCGGTTTTATGGAGATGTGCGATCTGCGTAAACGCCGCGAACGGGAATATCTGCCGGCTGCTGCCCTCCCGGAACCGCTCCCCTTCGGCGCACTGACGCCGCGCGACATACCGGCACCGGAAATCACGGAATGCCGTCCGGAAAAACTCACCGCCATGGCCGCGCTTCCGGCAGGCGACGCCCCGGAACTTTCCCGCCTTGCGGAATTTCTGAACCATGAACAATGGACTGCGCTGAATCCTGAAGATTTTAACGGAAAAATCCTCCCCTCCGGCAACAGTACGGCACTGGTCTGGGATTTCGGCAAGGTACTGAACGGCAGAATACAACTGGAAGTCAACGCTCCCGCTGGAACCGTCGTCGACGTGGTTTACGGTGAAACCCCGTATCGGAAAGACGGGCGGTTGCGGGCGGCATTCCCCGGCGAATTTTACCGCTTTACTGACCGCTATATTCTCGATGCCGGATGCAACCGGATCGGCACGACTCTTTTTGAGCGCGGTTTCAAGTTTGCAGAGTTCATCTTCCGCAATGCCGTCGATACGATTGAAGTGGTCGACGTCCGGGCGGAAAACAGAGTTTATCCGTTCCGGCAGAAATGCTTCTTCCGGTGCAGCGATGAACGGCTGAACTGCATTTATCAACAGTGTGTGGAAACACTGCGTGCATGTACGACCGATGTTTTCACGGATTGCCCGTGGCGGGAACGGGCGTTCTGGATCAATGACCTGCTTGTGGAAAATCGCACCTCACTCGTTCTTTTCGGCGCAACACCGGTACATGCCAGAGCGCTCAGACTGGCGTTTTCCCAGCAGCGCCCCGACGGGAGTGTCCCGAGTCTTTGCCCGATGCCGAAACATGAGAATTTCGTATTCCCGGCAACCGAACTTTTTCTTGTGTTGATGCTTATGGATTATTACCGTTACGGCGGCGATCCTGAAACGGTCGGAGAACTTCTGCCCAAAGCGGAACGTCTGCTGGAGCACTTCAATACTCTGCTGGATGATGAAGGATTGATCGGAATTACGCCGGGAATCTGGAATTTTATCGACTGGAGTTTTGAGTTGAATGGTTATTCTTTCAACGATTGCCGGGAATCCATGGTCAATTCACTTTACGTTCTGGCATTGCGGACGATTGTTGCGCTGGCGAAACAAAGCGGTTGTCGATTAAAGCGGAACCCCGAATTCTATCTGGTGCAGAGTGAACGCACGGCAGAGGCGATTGCCGGAAGGTTTTATTCTTCTGGAAAAGGTTTCCTGACCGATGACGTGCTGTTTCATTCGGAAAAAAAGCAGCTTTCGAGCCTGATCGCGCAGGCTTTGGCATTGCTCGCCGGAATCGGCGATGCTACAGTACGGGAAAAATTGAAAATTTCTCTGGCCGATGAATCACTGCTGAAACCGGAACTCTATTTATATTCATTTGTTCTGCAGGCGATGGCACGGCATGGCATGATCCGTGAAGCGTTGGCAGTCATCCGCCGTTATTGGGGGAAAATTCTTGACAGCGGTTATCCCACCGTCTTTGAAGCGGGCGTTCACCAGTTCGGCAAGGATGCTTTCGGCGGCGCCGGAAGCATGTGCCATGGCTTTGCAACCGCTCCGGCGGCGTTTCTGCCGGAAAACATACTGGGCCTCACTCCGGGCGTCGAAGGTAATGGAAAAAAATTTGCATTTCACCCCGCTCCAGGAGATCTGGAATGGGCGGAAGGGGAATTGCTCCTCTCCGAAAATACGTCCGTACAAGTCAGATTGACCCGGGAAGAAATCCGGCTTACCCTGCCGGAAGAACACTCGGCTGAACTGCCGGACGGCCGCATACTCGAAGCCGGAACACATCTACTCAAATGGGAAAACATAAACGGAGGACTTATATCATGAAAAAACTGAAATTCGGAATCATTGGGACCTGCTGTCGCGGCGAATTAGGAGATTACGCCCATCAGGCGGCAAACGGAGTGGAGATCGTCGCCGGTGCGGATATTTATGAAGAACAACGCCGGAGCTTTGCCGAACGCATGAAGGCAAAGCAGGCCGTCGTCAATATTTATGCCGACTATCGGGAGATGATCGAAAAAGAAAAACTGGACGGCGTATTCATCACTTCGCCCGATTTCTGCCACGAGGAACAGGCATGTTTTGCCTTGCGGCGCAAAACCGCGGTTTATCTGGAAAAACCGATCGCCATCTCCATCGAAGGCGCCGACCGGATTCTGCGGACGGCCAAAGAGAACAGAACCCATCTGATGCTCGGCCACAATATGCGCTACATGGAATTTACGAATCGGATGCGAGAAATCATTCTGTCCGGCATGATCGGTGAAGTCAAGGCGATCTGGTGCCGGCATTTCGTGAGCTATGGCGGCGATGCCTATTTCCGTGACTGGCATGCCGACCGCAGGAACACCTGTTCGCTGCTGCTGCAGAAAGGCGCACATGACATCGATATCATCCACTGGCTGGCGAATTCCCGCTCCGTCAAGGTGAACGGCATCGGTTCCCTGAGTGTTTACGGCAGCATCCCCCGGCGTCCGGCCGGATGCGAGCGGCTTGACACTTTGACGGTTCAAGGCGTCTGGTCCAATTCCCACTGGCCGCCGGAGGCGCAGAAAGATTATTACCCCGAGGTCAATAACGAGGATCTCAATATGATCAATCTGCAGCTTGCCAACGGCGTGCAGGCATGTTATCTGCAGTGCCATTTCACCCCGGACACCTGCCGCAATTATACGGTGATCGGTACGCGCGGCAGGCTGGAAAACTATGGCGATTACGGCAAAGACTGTTCCATTCAGGTGTGGACAAGACGCACGGACCGTTTTCAGCTCGAAGGCGATATGACTTACCGTATGGCTTCCCCGGAAGATCAGCCCCACGGCGGCGCCGATCCGAAAATCGTTCAGGGCTTCATCGATCTCCTGCGTCATGGGACCCCGCCGGAATCGACTCCGCAGGGAGCCCGTTATGCCGTTGCCGCCGGTGTCAGAGGGGCGGAATCCATCCGCAGCGGCGGCATGATGCTGGATATTCCGGCATTGCCGGATGATCTGGAGAATTATGATTTCGCCGCGTTGCAATAATGGATGGAACCGTTTTATCTATAAAGGATTGAAAAATGGCCCGAATTGAGAAATGTTATGAATTGGCGCGTGAGATTTACGCGGAGCATCAGGTGGATGTCGACGCCGCGGTGGCGCGGCTTGAAAAAGTGCCGGTATCCATTCATGCCTGGCAGGGGGATGATGTCACCGGTTTTGAAAACACCAGTCATGCGCTGACCGGCGGCTGCCAGGTCACCGGCAGTTATCCGGGACGCGCCCGCACAGCCGATGAACTGCGTGACGACCTTGATGCCGCTTTAAAGCTGATTCCGGGACGCCACCGGGTCAATTTGCAGGGGCATCAGGTGGATAAAATGCTTCCGGGCGTTGATCGTGACGGCTTTACTCTTGAGAATTTTTCCGGGTGGCTGGACTGGGCCGCAGCACGGAATTTGACGGGGCTTGACCTCGCTCCGGCGTTTTATTCTCATCCGAATCTGAAAGACGGGCTTTCGCTTTCGCATCCTGACGCAGGCATCCGCCGCTTCTGGATCGACCACGGCAGGGCCTGCCGGAAAATCGGCGCCGATTTTGCGAAAAAGCTGGGTTCTGCCTGCATCTGCAATTTCTGGGCCCCGGATGGTTTCAAAGACACCCCTTCGGATCGCCTGGCGCCGCGGCGGCGGCTGCTGGCCTCGCTGGATGAATGCTTTGCCGAAAAAATCTCCGGTGATCTGGTACGCGACGCCATTGAGTCAAAACTTTTCGGCATCGGGGCGGAATCCTGTACCGTTGGTTCGCATGAATTCTGCATGCTTTATGCCATGCGCAAAAAGAAAATGCTTTGTTTTGATTCGGGGCACTTCCATCCGACGGAATCGATCGCCGACAAACTGTCCGCCATTTTCTGCATGATGGATGAAATCCTGCTGCATGTCAGCCGGGGCGTCCACTGGGACAGCGATCATGTGACCGTGCTCAACGACGAACTGCTCTCCATCGCCCGCGAAGCAGCGGTTTACGGTTATCTGGATAAGGTTCATCTGGCGCTTGATTACTTTGATGCCAGCATCAACCGGATCGCCGCCTGGGTCATCGGCTGCCGCGACCTGCAGAAGGCGCTGCTGATTGCATTTCTGGAACCTCCCCGCGCCTGTCAGTTGGAAAAGCAGGGAGACTTTACCGGACGGCTTGCGGCACAGGAAGATGCCAAATCGCTGCCCTGGGGAGCCGTCTGGGATTATTTCTGTTACAGACATGACTTGCCTGCCGGCATGGGGTTCATGGACGAGATCAGAGCTTATGAGAAAAAAATAATGGAAATACGCAAATGACTTTTATCAAAGGAGAAACCGTGCTGTTCGCCGCTTCGGCCGATGCTTCACTGGCATTCCCGCCATTGAAAATACGGCGAATGTACAACTCGGCAGCCGGAATCGATTTTCAGATTGGCAGAGATATCGAGTGGACGCCCGGCAGTCTCCGGCTGACGCGCCCCGCAGGGTCGGCGGTGCCGTATCTGACGCATGATGATTTGTATCCTCCTGCCGATCAAGCCGTATTTTATCCCGCGCAAGGAGCGAACGCGGTTTCCGGTGGCCCGAATGGTGCGGCCATTCGCTTCGACAGTCGTGATTTTTTCGCCCGGCATCAGCTTGAGGTCGATTACTGGACGGAAGCCCCCATTCCGCCCCTGACGGTGTTGACCGGAAAATTACCCCGTTTCCGCAGCAACCCGGCTCTGAAGCTCGCATTCGTCGGCGACAGTATCACCGAAGGTGCAAATGCATCGAAATTTGTCGGTGTTCCTCCCTTCCAGCCATCCTATGCGGAATTGACTGCCGCAAACCTGCATGCGGCGGAAACGCGTAACTTTGCAGTGGGAGGGACCGGCTGTCTGCATGGAATCATGCATCTGGAGTCATGGCTGAACGATTTTCTTCCTGACCTGATGTTCGTTGCTTACGGCATGAATGATCTCACCGGAATGACTCCTGCAAAATTCCGGTCGTCGATCATGGAACTTATTTTGATTGCCCGCAGGTACAACCCGGTTATGGAATTCGTGCTGATCGGTTCCATGCCGGGCAATGCGGAGTGGAAGTGCACGCCGCCCGCCGCGACACGGGCTTTTGCGGGGGAACTTGACGCGCTGGCAAAGACAGATGCCGGAATCGCCTTCATCGATATCGGAGGATATTGGGAGAAATATTTTGCCAATAAAAAATTCCGGGATCTGACAGGCAACGGCGTCAACCATCCGAATGATTTCGGGCATCGTTTTTATGCAGAGACGATTGCCGATGCCCTTGCTTTGAATTAAAACCGGCTACTCTTCCCGCCATTCCCGACAGGAGTCACTGGGAATGGAGTGGCACCATTTCGGCTTCCTAGAACTCAAATCAGGAGATAACGTAATGGAACGGGAAAGGCATGGTCGTGATACTGGCGAGAACAGTTGTCGGAATATTAGGATGACGGTTTAACGATCCAGAAATATTGTGAGCTGAAAGATTTGCTGTATGAGAATGTACGTTGCTGGATAGGAGAACATGAAGGGAAATCATCCCTCCGTGCTAGAAGAAAAATATGAGAAAACAAAAAAGGAATGCAGAGTTTGCTGACTTCTGGTAAAAGTATGGTCCATGATTATTTATAATAAAGTCACAACATCTAGGAGGTATGACAATGGCACAGAAGACGCCAGGAGCTTCTATCCCCATTACAAATTACAGGCGAAATATTTGCCCGTCAGAGAAGATGCTCTTTGCGAAGGTTGCAGAAGATTTTTCAAAACAGAAGTTGACCTTGTTAAACTGCGACTGGAAACAATCGGCAAAAATTATTCAAATGTCGCGTGTGAACGAGCGTCTTTCGAATCAGCTATATCAACAAAATACAAATCCACTATCGGAACCAACTTGCTTAGAAAATTATAATGTTTCTATCAGCGATGTTCCCCAGGCGTTAACAGTACTTTGCCATTTTCCATTTACCTATAGCTTTAGCGAAAACCTGATGATATCACAGGTCGATCAAGGTGGAAATTATTTGGCAGTAACTCTTCCACGCTTGCTGCATACTCCTTTTTATTTTTTGCGTTTATTTGTTCATGACAAGACAATAACAGAATATAGTTATGACGAATACGGATTTCAAAAGTCAGAATATCTGATGGCTGAAAAACTTGCATCCGAGTATGGATATGCAGGAAGTTGGGGAGGGGATTATCCCGAAATTATGGCAGGAGGCTTCCTGGCTTCGCCTTATTTGTTGGCTGAACATAGCGAATATGGTCGCCTGTTTTATATTTATGATTGCAGGGATAAGATAAGTTGTTTATTTGAAATGATTCCTGTGGGGAAAGATGTATTAGTCTTGCCGTGCAGTTATCGAAACCGAAATGGTTTATCAGGACTTTCCAAGGTATATTTTCAACAAAGTGCCAATGTTTTCATTTGGGGCATGGATAAAATCTGTACTCCTGCGACTGGGCATGTGATCCTCTATCATAACCCCGGCATTATGCGTTTGAAATTTCCGAATGATTCAGTAGCAACAGGATGTATTCTCGGTGGACTTGATTCGATTCCCTATGTATCCTGTGAAGGGCTGCATAAAAAACAAAATCATATTTTGATTTCTGAAAATACATTTGATCTTGCTTTTGCTTTGAACCTTGCAGTTACCATGAAAAGACAAGGCGTTCCTGTGGTTCGCTTTATGAAAATTGAATCTGCCAACCGGAACGAAACAGATTATAACTGGGACGGGATAATGTATCCGGCAACGCAGTTAAGCGATATGCAAATTCAAAAAATCACTCCTGCGGAATTGCGGTTACTGGCTGAATCCAATGGAGTTCAAATTCCGGAAAATTTTGTAAATTACTTTGAGCAGGTTTACTGATGGATACACAAAATGGACTGAAAGAGTTCTTTGTAAATTTTTTTGTGCCGATTGACAATATTCCGGAGGATACAGCCTGGCGTAATTCTATCAGCATGGAAGCACGTGCTTCCATGCTGATAGATAATGCTTCTCTGGAGGATTTGTCTTCGCTTTTCAATGTATGCATCAATGAAAATGTTCTTACTCTTAAATTGCCTGCCCCACTGTCGGTTCAAGTTACTGCACCGACGACTTTTCCCGCACCCACGACAGTCGGATACACCTACGTAAATGTATGTTATTCTTGGAATTTTTCCAGTTACTGCATAACGAGAACAGAAACAACAACTGACTACTTCCAGATTAGTGGACGCTGGCATATAAAAGATTCATTGTTTGAGAGAAGTAAATGCGAAAATCTCTTGACGCTAAATTTACACAATGCAAAACCCTCTTTTTACTGGAATGACTCCGGAGCTGTAAATATTTTGCATGATTGTTCAGGTAAACTTCAAGAGGAGTTGAAAAAGCATTTTGCTGAGCATTCGACTTTCCAGTTGGCAGAATCATTAACTTCCTATAATACTCCGGGGAAAATCTGCCGTTTCTTTCGTAAGGAAGCATTGCCGCTATCACCGATTTCTTTGTCTCATCATCTCTCACAGCTTGAAGAGGGTGTTTCGACAATACCATTCGAGCCTGTCATTTCTGGACAAAGTGAAGCTGAAAGTGTTCACGATTCCTTAAAAAGCATGTTCTCGGCAAAGCGATTGCCAAGTCCATTATTAGAATATCAACCCAAAGTGTATGAGAAATCGCAACAGTTTCTTTTTCCGTTCAAGGATGAAGATAACTATACGGTTATGACTGTATTGAAATGTTATGATGATACTTTTCAGCGGAAAAATTTCCTGCCTGTGACACGCTGGCGGGTCAAGCATACTCTTCAACGATATTGTATGGCTGTTCCGGGGGAAAAGAAATTATCCTTATTCAATTTGCAGGAGCTGGCTGCTTATCCGGAGGCCCCTGTCATATTGACCGACAGCCTTGAAATAGCCGCCCTTAATCAAGCAAAGATAGAGCCGGAGAAATTGATTTTCACCAGTTTTATGTGTGATGATGGACATTATGATCAGGTGGATTGGAAGCCGTTAAAAGGTCGTCTGCCTTATCTGCTTGTCACGAATCATTCAGGCAGAACATTCGAAGAAGCCTGTTTGAAAACCGGTAAGCTGGCAGATTATTTGAAGGAATCTCAAGCAATAGAACTTCAGTTCGTTCGCGTTCCTGTCTGGTATCGTCCTCTTCCTGTTCTGCATAGTATTCAAGAGTTGATCTCGGCATATAAAGCAGCTCCCCCGCTGCCTTATAAAGAAGATATACGGATATTGACGTCGGAAGAGTTTGAAACGATTCGAGAAACGGCAGAGCAGAGGATTGACATACCGCCGGAAGCATGGTGGAAAACAGAACGGGAGCGGCTTGCCTTATCGCCACAAGCTTCAACAGATATTCTTGAAGTGACAAATATGAATCGGTTGGACTACATTCTCTGGCCTTTTCTTGTCCGCGGTAAAGGAACTCTGCTGTATGCGAGCAAGGGGATCGGTAAAAGTGCGTTAGCTCACAGCATTGCTGCTTGCTTGAGCAGTCGGCAAAAGAGACGGTTGTTTATAGAAAACAGCTGGGGAGCAAGCAAGGGAAACTTTGACTCTTATAAAGTTCTGTATCTTGATTTTGAAAATCAGCCTAATGAACATCAGGATTTTTTAAAACGGATGTGCCGAAAGTATTGGCATACTGAAAAAAACGAAACAGAGAAAGATGCAAAGAACTTTCTTTGGAAAAACATGCCTGAAATAGGGTTGTCAGGAATCAATTTTACTCTTCCCGAAAATCATCAGAAGTTATTGGATTTGCTTGATAAAGCTCAGAATGAAGGAGAATCAAATCATCCGGTGGATGTACTCATTATCGACACTTACCATGAATTTACGAGTTTGAGTGATGAGGTAAACACTCATCGCGGTTTGCGGGCGCTTTTGCGGATACTCAATGAGCGTAATTTAGCCACTTTGATTTTAAACCATGCCAAAGCGTCAGACTCGCAAAAAATGTCGGGTTACAATATCATCAAAGAATCTTTTGCATATGTGATGAAACTCAGGCGGGAAGGTGAACAATCCCGACCTCTTTCGGAACCGATAACAGTCAGCTTCGACGCTGTCCGAACAGGCTGGCTGGGACGGGAACAAACGGTGTTTAAAATATATCAGCCGGAGTCACCGGGCAGATGGCATCTCTACTCGCCCGGATGTTCTGCAACGGAAGAACGGAATCGGATAAGAGACTACTACATCAAGGTAGAAAAGTTTGGAAAAGAGGAAATGGCAAAACTACTCGGAACATCTCCAGCTTCGTTATATCGTGATGTAAAAGATGCTGATTGATCCGATTGCATTTTTTTGTTGAGATGATATAGTATTTATAGTTGTTTGATTTCAGGATTGGAGCCGGGGTACCACTCTTTTTAAAGGGTGCCATCGGGTGCCGTTTACAAGGGAAAAAGTGCCGAAAAGTGCCGTTTTTACGATCTTGGAAGCCTTGCAAAACCATCAGGTCAGAACGATAGTTTTTCGTTTCAGACCAATGGGTTGTAACTTATTTTGAGCTCAAGCTGCGGGTAGTTGGCTCTACACTTTGGGTGTACCACCTTTGTGCAAGCTTTGTGTAACTTCCGATCTTTATTGTCTCTCTGCGTGCGACTAACGTAAGGACAGCGGCCGTTTTTGTGCAGGTACGGCAATTTCTGCTGCGAGGGCTGCCGGGGCGCGCCGGTTTCGCGGTTCAGGCACGGGGGGCGGCCGGAGGGAGCGCGTTGGAATTGTGCCGGTATTCGCGCGGGGAAAGTCCGTATTTCTGCCGGAACACCCGGGAGAAGTAGGCGAGGTTGGAGAAACCGCAGCGGAATGCGGTTTCCGTGATGGAGCACTCCGGGCTTTTCAGCAGCTCCGCGGCGTGTTCCAGCCGTAGCCCGGAGAGGTAGGCGGCCGGAGAAACGCCGGTGTATTTCCTGAACAGCCGTTCCATGGTCTTGAGCGTCATATTGTTCTCCGCCGCGATCCCGGAGATCTGCAGCCGCGGATCGGGGTAGTTCGTTTTCAGAAAGCCGATCAACCGGTTCAGCCGCGGTTCTCCGGCCGGCCGCGCCGGTTTCGAACCGAGAACGGCACGGGAGAGATTCAGCAGCAGCTGCAGGAAATTCGCATTCATCGCCAGCTCGAAATCGCTCTTTTTCTCCAGCCGTTCCCGCTTCATCGCCAGAAGGAGCGGCCGGATTGTGTCGAAGGCCCCGGCATTCAGGCAGGGGGGAGCCCCGGGAGCGGAGCTTCCGTCTGGGGAGGGGACGGAGTCGAGCAGCCGGCTGATCCCCGGGTCCGCCTCCGCTTTTTCCCAGGAGAACAGCAGCAGTTCCGGAAAGAAGAGCACATTGACCAGTTCAAAATTCCGGCAATCCGCATAACCGTGCGGACTTCCGGGGCGGACCACGAAGAAGTTTCCCTTGCCGAGCGGACATGAGCCGCCCGGATAAAGATGGCGTCCCGTTCCCTCCCGCACGATGACCAGCTCGTGAAAATCATGATAGTGCATCAGCTCCGAATCCGGGTTCCCCGGGTAACGGATCGATGAAATGGAGACGCCGCACCGGCCGTAGAAGTGCCAATGCGTCTCAACTTTCATGCAGGATGGGCTTTTACTTATCATGAATTGTCTGAAAAATCCAAAAGTATGGCTGAAAAAGTAAAGATTTTTGTTTTTACTCTAGTATAATATATAATAACGCCGGTATGAATTAAAAGCAAATAACGCCGGTATGAATTAAAAGCAAATCTTTATGGAGACATTCCAGCAGGGACAATTAGGGCGTTCAGTATAATAACGACTGTTGTTTTATAGACCTTTACCATAGGATGATTTGATTGCTATGAATCCATTCTCTATTCGCAATTACCGAGGCGCTCCGACTTTCTTCAAAAATAATACCCCCATTTTCCCATTACTTTTTTGGCAGACAGAAATCGAAGAAGAGGATGCAAGGGCGTTTTCTGCGGCAGGAATTGAACTCTTTAGCTTTTTTCGTTCTATTCCGCATTATGACCATCCATACTGGATTGGAGAGAATCAATACGATTACTCCAGAATTGACACAGCTTTGCGCCGCTTCCATCAATTACTTCCAAAGGCATACTGTATTCCACGTATATACGTTTCTGCCCCTGATTGGTGGTTGCAAGAACATCCGGAGGAGCGTTGTCGTTTTTTCAAAGAGGCGCCGGATTCCCGTTACGAAGGCCTTTTGCAAGGGACGTTGCATGAATCTTTTGCTTCAGAACGTTGGAAAAAAGAAATGGGAGAAGCGTTTAGACTTCTTATTCGCCATATTGCAGAAGCTGATTATGCCAGCTGTGTAATTGGAATTCATATCTGCAATGGCATTACCGGGGAATGGCATTGCTGGTCTCCGCAATTGCGGCCAGATACATCTCTTGCAATGGAACGTTATTATGGGCATCCCATTCCTCCGCCGGAAATGCGTGATCCGCAATATTATCGTATCCAGCAGAATACTGCCGTAGATGCGATTGATCATTTCTGCCAGATAGTCAAACAGGAAAGTGATTTTTTGACCGTTGTTTTTTACGGTTATATGCCAGATATGCCCAATTCAGCACAGTGGGGTATTGAAGGAGATCATCGCGCAGTATCCCGGTTGCTCAACCTGAAAAGTGTTGATATCCTTAGTGCACCACATTCTTATGAACGACGCGCGGTGGGTCAAGATGGGTATTTTCGCCATTATCCTGCAAGTGTGGCGCTCCATAACAAGCTTTTCATCGATGAGGGCGATGATCGTACTTGGCTTGACGGAAGAGTGAATAATGGTGTCGAATATGTTCCGGCGAAGGGTAGTCCTGTTGATTGTGAGGAGTCGCTGGCCATTCTCCGCCGTGAATTCGGAAACATGCTTACACATAATATCGGAATGTGGTTTATGGATCTGAATGGCGGTAATTTCCATGATAAAAAATTGATGGAGGAGATTGCCAGATTGAAGCGTTGGGGCGATTACAGTATGCGTCTCCCTCGGAAGCGTATCGCGGAGGTTGCAGTAATTATTTCTCCCGAAAGTGAATTCAATCTTCCGCCACGTGGTTGCGAAGGTAACCTTCTTTCTGAACAACTTTATAATATGCAGATCGGAGAACTTTGCCGCAGTGGAGTACCCTTTGATCTTTACCTGACCAGCGATCTTACTTCATTAGAATTAAAGAAGTACAAAATCATCGTTGGTTTGGATGTTCGTTTTCTATCTTCACAGGAGAATGCTCAGCTTACACGCCTGCTGAATTCTAACCAGTGCACATTTTTTTACTTCCGCCCTCCCGAAAATCCTCAGGAGGCATTCGTTTCTCTGCCGCCGGGCACAGAATTGATTCCGACAATTTCTGCGCGTGAGTTACGTACGCGGTTCGCCGAGGCAGGAGCTCACGTTTATCTCTCCTGCGATGATGTATTTTCCGTCTCGGAAAGCGCTATCATGATCCATGCAGTTACCACTGGAGATAAATGCCTGACTCTTCCGAGAAAACGACGACTCATTGATCTGATTTCGAATGAAGTGCAAATCGTAGATCGTCTTATGTTTCACATGCAACACGGCGAAACCAAGTTATTTTTACTGGAGAATCCATAGTGAGTCGTGACCGCGCAAGTAAAATGATCGGAATACGAGCATGACGATGGGTGGACAACAAAAAAACTCCTTACTGTAACGATTCACCAATACCGGAGCATGGAGGGACTACTGACAAAACATATGGAAATTATCAGTAACGTCGTTATCGGCGTTGGAAATTACAAATGTGTCTCACAACCTTTGGGACAATAACCAATTTTAAGGAGGAATACGAAATGTATCAGGTAAATAGAAAAGAATCCGTATGCTTCAGATCATCGGCGTTTCGTTTTTTTTACATTTTCTCCGCCGGGCGGGGAGGCGGCGGACACGCCCCCGCATACTGTCGTATAAGGCAGTTTACTCTTATTGAGCTGCTCGTTGTCATAGCGATCATCGCGATTCTGGCGGCGATGCTGCTGCCGGCGTTGAATAAAGCGCGGGAGAACGCCCGTACCACACAGTGCGTCAGCAATGTCAGGCAGCTCGGCACGGGCGTAACCATGTATGCGAACGACAACCGTGAACAGCTGCCCAAAACCGGTAAAAATTCCGACGGCGGCGCGACGCCGTGGAGTCTTTACGCCAGTGAAACCATCGGCCTGGGGCGCGTCAGTTCCTATGTCGGCGGGCCGCAGATCTGCGACGGAACGGACTCGCGTCCGCGGCCGCTGATCTTTCGCTGTCCTTCCGGCAACGGCGATCCCGAAGCGTGGATGCACAGCAGCAGACGCCGCACCGATTACCTGTTTCTCCGCGACAGCCAGACGGGCAATGTCTGCACCAGCTGGAGCTTCACGGGGCTGGGCAGGCCGTTGAACAAGCTCTCCCGCGAGATGCTGATCATCTGCTCGGCCGGAACCACGCTGTTGTGGCGCGATGCGTATATCTCCCACTCCAATCGGGAGGCGCCGCTCTTTCGCGCCAACGGCTCCGTGCGGAAAATCCGCGCAGCGGAGTACCAGAACGGCACCGGCAACGGCGGCATGGCCAAAATCGACGAACTCTGAGAAAAGGTGTTTCCATGCAAAAATTCTTCTGTCTTTTTATTCTTCTTCTGGCCGGAGCGCTTTCGGCTGCCGGGACGGCTCCGCGGCTCAATGAATTCGGCGCCCTGGAACTGGACGGCACTTCCTGGCTCGTCACTTTCGTCAACAAAAGCTGGACTGCGTTCTCCTACGACGGCCGCTGGCGCGATGCCGTTTTTCACCGCCGGGAGGGCGGAACTGATTCCGCCGCCTTCCGGGTCACGATCCCGGATTTTCCGGCCGGAGAACTCAAACTGGCGCTGACGCCGGAAGGGGAGAGTTTCCGTTACCGGGCCGATGTCTCCTTTACCGAACCGGCGGAACTCGCTTCGCTCAGCCTCGAAACACGGCTGCCGGTAAAAGAATACGCCGGGAACACCCTGAAAATCGATGGAAAGCCTTTCATGCTGCCCCGGGAGGAGCAGAAAGGGCTTATTGTTCACCGGCGGGCGGCGATGCTGGAAATTCCGGCCCGGAACGGCTGGATTTCGCTTCGCGGTGACTTTGAACTGCATATTCAGGACAACCGGGCCTACAAGCTGCCGAGCTATACCGTGCGGATTCGACTGACGCCCGGTTTCGGCAGAATCACTGCCGCTTCGCTGGCGCTGACGGTCCGATGCGGCGAGGGGAAAGGCATTCCCCTCGACCTGCGCAGGGTGGTGAATGCCGGATTTGCCGACGACGTTGCCGGTGACGGCAAAGGCGGCTGGACCGATCAGGGGCCGGAGAATGATCTGCGGATGCTGACGCCCGGCAGGCAGGTCATGAAGGGGATTACGTTTGACGTCATCGACCCGGCAAAAAACGGCGGCAGAAGCTGCATCATGCTCGCCGGCAAAGCGCGCCCGAAGTTCCCGGATGCCGCCGCATGCGAGGTGCCGGAGAACGTTTCCGGTACAACGCTTTATCTGCTCCACGCGATCGCCTGGCCGGGACCGCAGGTCGGCAGCGTGAAGGTGACTTACCGGGACGGCTCCGCCGACACGTTCGAGGTGCGCGGCGGCCGCGAGGTCGGCAACTGGTGGGGGCCGGCGCAGTATCCCAATGGGGAGGTGGTCTGGACGGCGGAGAATGCTGTCGCATACGTCGGGCTTTTCCGCTCCCGTTTCGCACTTCGTCCGCTCCCGGTCGCCCGGGTGGAGTTCCGTTCCGCGAAAGAAGCTGTCTGGGGGATCGTCGGCGCCACGGTGAGCGACTGGGAGGCGCCGCGCTCGGAGGTGGCGCCGTACTTCATCATCGCCGGTGACGAATGGCGCGAAATCCCATTTTACAAGGAGATCGAAAAAGGGTCGATCCTGGACTTCTCCGACACGCTCGACGCACCGGCCGGCAAGTACGGTCCGCTGGTCCGCCGCGGCGACAAGCTGGTGTTCCGCGATCGTCCGGAGACGCCGGTCCGCTTCTACGGCACCAACATCAGCGGGACCTCTTTTTATCTGGACAAGGCGCAGGCGGACCGCTTCGCCGACCGGATGGCGGCCTGCGGATTCAACCAGATCCGGATTCACCATCACGATGAGCCGCTGACCGATACGGTGAGCACCCGCCTCCAGCCGGAGCGGATGGACCAGTCGGAGTACCTGATCGCGGCGCTGAAGAAGCGCGGCATCTATGTCTCTACCGACCTCTATGTCTCCCGGGTCCCCGGCCGGGGAGAGATTCCGGAGTTTCCCGACCGGGTGATCGCATACGGCGAATACAAGGGGTTGTTCTGGATCATGGACTCGGTGTTCGAGAACTGGAAGGAGTACTGCCGGGCGTTCCTGAACCATGTGAACCCTTACACCGGGCTGGCGCTGAAGGATGACCCGGTGCTGATTTCGATTAATATCATCAACGAAGGCAATATCGACAAGACGGCCGAAGCTTCGCCGCTGGTGAGGGAGCATTACCGGAAAGCGTACCTCGAATGGCTCGCCGCAAAGAAACTCCGGGAGCCGGACGACAGAGACGGGCGGCAGCGGCTTTTCAGCGCCTTTCTGCTCGAAACCTACCGCCGCCGTTCCCGGCAGATGGTCGAGTTCGTCCGCGAACAGGGAGTGACCTGCATTCTGGCCGATTCGAACATGCTTACCGGGCCGATGCTTTCGGTGATGCGCAGCGGATACGATTTCGTGGACAACCATGTCTACTGGGCGGGGCCTTCCGGTACTTACGATGTACCATCAGCGTGCAGCCAGCGTTCGGCGGTCAGCCACGGCACATCGCCCGATGAAATCTTCCTGACGCGACTTTTCGGCAAACCGTTCAGCGTCTCGGAATTCGATTTCTGCAAACCGAATGTCTTCCGGGCCGAGGGGCCGCTGATGATGGCCTCTTATGCCGGACTTCAGGGGTGGGACATGCTCTGCCAGTTCGCCTGGTCGCATTGGAATGGAGACATCACGAAAGATCTTGTCGCCAACCACTTCAATATCGCCAACGACTGCGTCAAGGCTTTGTCGAACCAGCTGGGGGCGGCGCTGTTCCGCTCCGGTTCCGTCCGTCCGGCTCCGGCGGCGCTTGTCACGGTGATCGGCAGTGCGGATGGCCTGATCGCCGGACAGGAGTATTCGATGTCGCTGAGCCGTCTCGGCCGGGTGGTGCGGCTGGGAGGCATCGTCGGAAACGGTACGGACGATCCCATGAAAAGTCTGCCCCCCGATACGGTTGCGCTGATCGACACCGGCGACAACTTCCCCGAATATCGCGGAAAACTGCCGGTTCTGGATGCGCGGCGGAAAGGGAACGATTTCCTCGCGAAACTGAAGGCGCTTCGTGTGGTGCCGGACGATCTGATCGATTTGGAGTCGGGGCGGCTGGACGGGGCAAACGGTCAGATTTTCTCCAATACCCGGAAACAGACTTTTTCCGTGCTGACGCCGGAGTGCGAGGCGTTCATTCTGCCATCCGGAGAGAACTGCTCCGGTAAATTCTGGCAGGTAAGAAACCTGAAAGGGAGAGGCGTTTTCGCCGCGCTCTCCCGCGACGGCCGGCCGCTGGCGGAGTCCCGGCGGATTCTCCTTTTCCACCTGACCGACACGCAGGCGTTCAAGGCGAAATTCTCTTCGCCGGAGATGACCCTCATCGAACGCTGGGGGCAGCTGCCCCACATGGCGGCGGCCGGAACGGCGGAGGTCTCTTTCCCGGCCGGGGAGGGGGCGGAGCTTTATGCGCTGGATACGGCGGGGCGACGGCTGGCTCCGGTTCCCCTCACGCTGCGCGAGGGGCGCGCTTCCGCCCGGTTGAATGTCTTCAATCCGTTCGGCCAGACCATGCTTTACGAACTGGTCCGGAAATAAACGGCCCGGCGGCGTGTCGAACATCAGATTGACACTCCGCCGGGCGCAGCGCTGACGCGCCTTGACGGTTATTTGAACACGAGAACGCTCGGATCGTAATCGGCGGGCGGCTCGTAGCCGAGCAGCTCGATGCAGGTCGCGGCCAGCGAGCTGATGCCGAGCCCTTCACGGAGCTCGGGCTTGTATTCGTTCTTCGATTCCGGATCGAAGACGATGCACGGAACCGGGTTCAGCGAATGGCTGGTTTTGCGGGCCGGGGCGCCGGCCTTGTCCAGCTTGACGTTCCCCTTCTTGTCGTGCTCAAGCATATCGTCCGCATTGCCGTGGTCGGCGCTGATGACGAGGACGCCGCCGGCTTCTTCCACCGCTTTTTTGATCCGGGCGAGGCAGAGGTCGAGAGACTCCATCGCGACGATGACCGCTTCCATATTGCCGGTGTGCCCGACCATGTCGCCGTTCGGGAAGTTCAGGCGGATCATGCCGTACTTGCCGCTGCCGATCGCTTCGACGACGCGGTCGGTGATCTCGGCGCACTTCATCCACGGGCGCTGCTCGAACGGAACGATGTCCGAGCGGATCTCCTCGTAGTCGTCGAGCGTGTCGCTGAATTTTCCGGAGCGGTTGCCGTTGAAGAAATAGGTCACGTGGCCGAACTTCTGGGTTTCGCTGACGGCGAGCTGCGGAACGCCGGTGGCGCAGAGATATTCGTCCATCGTCCGGTCGATCTCGGGCGGATTGACGAGATAGAGCTTCGGCGCGTGGAGGTCGCCGTCATACTCCATCATGCCGGCGTACATGACGTCGGGACGGATGCCGCGGTCGAACTCGGCGAGCTGTTCGGCCTCGAACGCCTTCGTGATCTCAAGCGCACGGTCGCCGCGGAAGTTGAAGAAGATGACCGAATCGTGATCTTTCATCGCGCCGACCGGAGTCCTGCCGTCGTCGGAGATGACGAAGGGCGGCAGGTCCTGGTCGATCGCGCCGGTTTTTTTGCGCAGGGCCTCGACCGCTTCATGGGCGTTCCGGAACATTTCGCCGCAGCCGTGGACGTGAACCTCCCACCCTTTGCGGACCATGTCCCAGTTCGCGCCGTAGCGGTCCATGGTGATGACCATGCGGCCGCCGCCGGAGGCGATCCGGGCGTCGAAGCCGTCTTTATTCAGTTCGGCCAGGAACGCTTCGAACGGATCGATGTATTCGAGCGCCGAGGTTTCGGGCACGTCGCGGCCGTCGAGCAGCGCGTGGATGCGGACGTGCTTCACGCCGGCCTTCTTCGCCTCTTCGACCATCGCCTTCAGGTGATTGATGTTGCTGTGGACGTTGCCGTCCGAAAAGAGGCCGAGAAAATGCAGCGTCGAATCGTGCCGCTTTACATTTTCGATCAGCTTTTTCCAGACTTCACCGGCGAACAGCTTCTTCGATTCGACCGCCTCTTCGACCAGCTTCGCGCCCTGCGAGAAGACCCGGCCGCAGCCGATCGCGTTGTGGCCGACTTCACTGTTGCCCATATCGTCGTCGGACGGCATGCCGACCGCGGTGCCGTGCGCCTTGAGCTTCGTGACGGGGCAGTTCTTCATGAACGCATCGAGAACGGGCGTGCGTGCCAGCTTCACGGCGTCGCCGTCGGCGTATTTGCCGTAGCCGACGCCGTCGAGAATGGCGAGCACCACCGGACCGCGGCGGGGCGTGAACTTCGGATTCTTTTTCAATGCCTGCAACATGGTTCAACTCCTCAAAAATGGTAAATGGTTGTCTATGGTGATCAGCTGCGGTGCCCCTCGACCTGGGCCGAGATGACGCCTTTTTTGCTCGTTTCGCAGAAATGGATGAATTCACGCACCTCCGGGATCTGCGGCAATTCGGTCCGGATCCGTTCGAGCGCGTTGGTCGGGATGAGCCCGCTGCGGTAGTAGATCCGGAAAATCTGCTTGATGACCGAGATCGTCTCGGTCGAAAATCCGGCGCGCTGCAACCCGACCTTGTTGATCATCTTCACGCCGCCGTTGCGCCCTTCGGCCATCATGAAGGGCGGAATGTCCTTCGAAAAGACCGAGCCGCCCGAGATGATCGCGAACCGCCCGACCCGGCAGAACTGGTGGATGCCGACCAGGCCGGAGATCAGGACGTTGTCGAAGATTTCACAGTATCCGGCGGTGCCGGCATAGCCGACGTAGATCACGTCGTTGCCGACGATGCAGTTGTGGGCGACGTGGGTTGCGTTCATGAACATGTTGCGGCTGCCGATCCGGGTTTCGCTTCCGGGCTTTGTGCCGGTATGGATCGTGCAGCCTTCGCGGAAGATGTTGTTGTCGCCGATGTTCAGGTAGGTCGCTTCGCCTTCGACGACCGCATGGTCCTGGGCCGGCTGGCCGAGCGCCGCGAACGGGTGGATCACGTTGTTCCGCCCGAGCGTCGTATGCCCGTCGATGTTGCAGTGACCGATCAGGCGCGAACCGGCGCCGATCCTGACGTTCGGACCGACAAAGCAGAACGGACCGACTTCGACGCTGTCGTCGAGCTCGGCGCCGTCGGAAACGATGGCGGAGGGATGAATTTTCGGCATACGCAAGACCTCACATTTCAAGGGCTGATGATTGATATGATGTTTATTTAATATACCATCAAAATCCCCGAGTATCAAACCCGGCTGCTTGCAAAACCGGACAAAAGCGTTATTTTAACAGGCGGGGCGACCGCAAATCCGGTTTTTCGGAGCATTTTCACGCACTCTCCCCGGATAAAGGATTTTACGGGAATGAAAATCTGCCTGATTCTCGACCGGCTGCGCAGTGCGCACAATACCGGCAACATATTCCGCATCGCGGAGGCGCTCGGCGCCGAAATCATCGCCTGCGGCTACACCCCGGCGCCGCCGCACCCGAAGCTGGCCAAAACCGCGATGGGGGCGGACCGGATGGTGCGCTGCCGCACGATGCCGGACGCGGCCGGCGCCGTCCGTCTCCTGCGGACGGAGGGATATGCGATGATTCTCGCGGCCGAACCCGGGCCGGAGAGCGTATTCGCATGGAACATGCAGTATGAATTCCCGCTCGGCCTCGTGTTCGGCAACGAAGCGCTCGGCGTTTCTCCCGAGGCGCTGGCCGAGGTCGACGGCCTGGTCGGGCTGCCGATGCTCGGGGAAAAAGCGTCGATCAATGTCGGCAACGCGGCGGCGGCCATTCTTTATGCGGTCGCCGCCACGGCCCAATACGGAGTGAAATTATGAAGATCAGACTGGTCGGCAAAAACCTCGAAGACATCCGTCCGCTGCTGGCTCTCGCGGATTTCGCCGAAGCCGGGGAGGGGGAGACGCCGGAGCTCGTCGTCACGCACGGCGGCGACGGCGCGCTGCTCGGCGCGGCGCGCGATTACCCGCAGCTGCCGATCCTGCCGGTCCGCGATGCGCGCACGGCGCCGCTCTGCCCGCGCCACGAGTGCCGCATCCAGCTCGAAGCGTTCCGGGCGGGCCGGACCCGGCTGCTGCCGCTGCCGATGATCTCCGGCGCGGTGCGCGATGTGACGCTCCATGCGCTGAACGACGTTTTTCTTCATAACATGGACCGTTCGAGCGCGCTGCGTTACCGGGTCCGCATCAACGGCGAACTTTATGCGAACGAGGTGGTCGGCGACGGCGTCGGGCTGGCGAGCGTCCACGGCAGCACGGCTTATTACAAGAGCATTACGCACAGCATATTCCGGGTCGGCATCGGGCTGGCGTTCAGCAATTCGACCGAGGAGGTCAGCCACCTCGTGCTCTCGGAGAGCTCGGTCATTGAAATCGAAGTCGTGCGCGGTCCCGGCATTCTGATCGCCGACAATTCGCCGGTGCGGCCGGTCGTGAACGAGGGGGAGATCGTGACGCTGCGGCAGTCGGACCGGACGGCCCGGATTTACGGGCTCGACAACTTCATGTGTCCGGCCTGCCGCGCGCTGCGCCATCCCGGGGCCAACCCGCGGCCGGTCGGCTGGACGTTCTGACCATGCGGGAGAGGAGTGCGGCAAAACTGCTGCTCTGGGGCGCGGCCGGAGTCGCCGCGGCGGGGGCGGCGGTGCTGCTTTACTTCGTCGATCCGGCCGAAAGCGCCTGGCTGCCGGGCTGCCCGCTCCGCACGCTGACCGGGCTCAACTGCGCCGGCTGCGGCGGCACGCGTGGAATCCACGCGCTGCTGCACGGCGATGTCGCCGGGTGTTTCCGGATGAACGCGCTGCTGCTTCCGCTGCTGGCGCTGGCCGGGCTGCTGGCGTGGAAGCCGCGCCTGGCGGCGAAGCCGTCCGTCGCGCTCTGCGTCGCTGCCGTGATCATTCTCTATTCGGTTGCCCGGAATCTGCCCTGCTTCCCATTCCTCGCTCCGCACTGACCCGGCGGGACGGTGCGGATCAGTAGATGACGCCGCCGAGCTTGCGGTAGAGTTCGAACGGTTTGCGGGCGGCCTCCCCGAGCAGCGGCCCGCATACGCGGATTCCGCGGAATTCGAGCGAGTTGTGCCAGTCCGGAACTTTGTCGCCCTCATCGAAGCCGGTTTCCGCGGCCATCCGGCCGGGAGCGCCGTACAGGAGAGCTGAGACGCCGCTCCAGAGGATTCCGCCGAAGCACATGACGCACGGCTCGCAGCTCGATACGAGTTCGAAGCCGGCCAGGTCGATCCGCCCGGTTTTCCGCTGGGCGGCGGCGATGGCGGTCATCTCCGCATGGGCGAAAGACTGCCCGGAACTCAGCACGACGTTGATTCCGATCGAGTGGAGCCGGCGGTTTTCGCAGTCGAAGAGGGCGGCGGCGAACGGGCCGCCCGTACCGCGCCGGACATTTTCCGCCGCGAGCTCCACGGTCAGGCGGACCCGCTCTTCAGGGGAGGGGAGCGGCTGGCCGTAAAGTTTTTCCGCATAAGTTTCGAGCCACTCCGGGATCCGGATTTCCGGGACGAAACACTCCATCTTTTCTTTCATGCTTTTCTCCTCTCCTGGCTGACGGAGAAATATAGCATGCGCCGGGCCGCCTGTCAATGTTGCATTCCGCCCCGGTACGTGCTATTGTAAGCCGGGCGCCGGAGAAGAGACGGTTTCCCGGCGGAAAAACAGAGGAGGAGGAACGGATGAAACTGAAGAAAAGTCTGGTCGTGCTGGCGGTTCTCGGAGTCATGGCGGCGGCCGGGTTCCGGATTTACGCGCATTGCGAGATCCCGTGCGGCATTTATGACGACCCGATGCGGATGAAGATGATTCACGAACATATCCGCACCATCGGCAAAAGCATTCATGAGATCGGCCATCTTGGGGCGGCGGAGAAGCCGGACGCAAACCAGCTGACCCGCTGGATCATCAACAAGGACGATCATGCGGACCAGCTCCGGGACATCGTGACTCAGTACTTCATGACCCAGCGGCTGAAACCGCTTGCTCCAGGCGATCCGGGGTATGAGAAATACATCCGGGAGCTCACGCTGCTGCATGCGCTGCTGGTCGAGGCGATGAAATCGAAGCAGGGTGTGGACCCCGCGACGGCGGAGAAGATGTCGGTGCTGGCGGCGGAGTTCGAAAAGAGCTACTTCGGTGAAGGCGGCAGGTAGGCGGCAGCCCTCCGGCGGCGTCTCCGTGAACTGCGGCGTGCATTTTGCGGAGATTTTTTTCATTCCGGGCTGGAATTTGCCGAATCCGGGATTATACTTTTTAAAACCCCGGAGAAAATCATGAAATTCTATTATTTCAACTCGACCCATTGGGACCGCGAATGGTACCAGCCGTATCAGGAATTCCGCAAGTATCTGGTGGACGCGGCGCGTGAGCTGCTGCGGATTTTCGACACCGAGCCGGAGTTCCGCCGTTTCACCTTCGACGGGCAGACGATCGTGCTCGAAGACATCACGGAGATCCGGCCGGACTGGAGACCGAAGCTTGAGGAGCTGATCCGGAGCGGCCGGCTCAGCGTCGGCCCGTGGTACGTGATGCCGGACGAGTTTCTGGTTTCCGGTGAAGCGATGATCCGGAATCTGCAGGTCGGCCGCCGGATTGCGGCGGAATACGGCGCCCGGGCGTGGCCGGTCGGCTATGCCTGCGATATCTTCGGACACATCGCCCAGCTGCCGCAGATCTTTGCGGGATTCGGCTTCGAGGGCGCCGTGGTCTGGCGCGGAACGCGCGGTGAAGACGGCGGCCATTTCGTCCTGTGGGAAAGCCCGGACGGGACGCGGCTGAAAACGCTGAATTTGTCGAGATGGTCCGGTTATTCGGATTTTACGCTGAATGTGCGCGGCATGCTGCCGGTGCCTCTCGACGAGGCGGCGTTCAAGGAGAAGTTCAGGAAGTTCGTCGAGGAGGATACCGAAAACTGGGGCGATGTCTTCGTCCTCTCCGACGCATTCGACCACGCGACGCCGTTTGGAGAGACGGAGAAGATGTTCCGCTGCATCCGGGAGCTCTATCCGGAGGCGGAGATCATCCATACCGATTACACGGAGCTCTTCGACCGCGAATTCGGTGCGGAGGCGCTGCCGGTGATCGTCGGCGAGCAGATCTACCCGGCCGACGGGATACGCAACGGCGGCGGGCAGATCAGCTCGACGTTGAGCTCCCGCTGCGACCTCAAGCGGGCGAATGATTTGTGTCAGAATGAGCTGGAACTCTCCGTCGAACCGGAAATGGCGATCCGGACGGCGGCGGGGGATGTGGAGTCGCTGCCGCTGCTGCGTTACACCTGGAAGCATTTTCTGCAGAATCATGCGCACGACTCGATCTGCGGCTGTTCGGTCGATCAGGTTCACCGCACGATGCTCTGCCGCTACGACGAAGTGCGGAATCTGGACCGGATGCTGGACGAAGAGTTCCGGCTCATCGACCGCGCCCGCATCACTGGGAAGCATATTTATGCGAGCATCCGGCAGAATTTCAAGGACGACAAGGAGTGCGAGGCGGTCGCCGCGGACGGCTGCTACACGCTGCGGCTGTTCAACCCGCTGCCGCGTCCGGTCCGGCGGACGATGGAGCTTGAGCTGCCGTTCCCGGCCCATGCGTCCTATCCGTATCCGAAGCGCCGGGGGGAGCTGTTCGGGTATGAGTTTCTGAATTGCTTCCGGCTTTACGATGCTGCCGGGAATGAAATCCAGTATCAGCTCAAATCGGTGCGCAGCAATCAGCTGCGTGCATTCTACCGGCAGGACAGCCGCCGGTACGACATCTATACGGTCATCTGCGCGCCGGAACTGCCGCCGTGCGGCTGGTGCGGCATCGAGGTGCGGCCCACCGACGCATTCATGCGGAGCTTCGACACGCTGACCGTGACGCCGCTCTCAGCCTCGAACGGATTGATCCGGCTCGATGTCAACCCGGACGGCACCTTCGACCTGACCGACCTGCGGAGCAAACGCAGTTATCGGAGGATGAACGACTTCCGCATCGATCGCGAGATCGGTGACGGCTGGAATCATGTCCGGCCCGTCGGCAACCGCCGCGTGTGCGGGGCCGGGAACGCGCAAGTCGTTCTGACCCAGGATGGTCCGATCCGTGCCGAGTTCGAGATCACCCGCCGCTATGACGTTCCGCGCGCGCTTCGCTGCGAAGGGACGAACCGGGAGGCGTATGCCGGACTTGCGGAGAGCGACGAAATCGTTACGCTTGAAATCGTCACCACAATCTCCATCGACCGCGGCAGCGAAGTGGCGAACTGCCGGACCGTGGTTCGGAACAATCTTTGCGATTACCGGCTCCAGCTGCTGGTTCCGACCGGGATTTCCGGCGACTATTTCCTGAGCCAGAGTTTTGCGCACTTGGAGCGTCCGGCCGGACGGACGGAAGGCAAGTGGTCGGAGTCGTTCGGAGAGCCGGAGATGATCGAAAAGAACTTCGACGGCGTTCTCGGCAAGCGCGACGAGAAGGGCGGGATCGCGTTCCTGTCGCGCGGCGGCATCCATGAGGGCGGCGCCCTGACCGATGAAAACGGGTCGCTGGTCATCACGCTGCTCCGCGCCTTCGGGCGCACCGTCCAGACCAACGGGGAGACGGAAGGGCAGGTGCAGGGCGACCGCTGTTTCGAATATGCGCTCGACTGCTTCGGGCCGGAGAGCTGCTTTACGGAGCTCTTTTCGCGCATGCAGGAGCTGCGCGCGCCGGTGTCGAACTATATGCTCAAAACGGAAGAGATCGCCGGGCGGAATGAAGAGAGCTTCATCACCGTCTCCGGCGGGCTCGCCTTCACCAGCCTGAAGCCGGCGGAGGACGGTGCGCCGGGCGCGGTGATCCTGCGTCTGGTCAATTTCGAGCGCGGGATGCGTTCGGCGGCGGTTTCGACGGCGCGCCCTGTGAGCCGCGCGGTACTCTGCCGCCTCGACGAAACGGAGGTGAGCGAGCTCGGCGGCGGCGAGTTCGCCGTGACCGCGAAACCGGGCGAGATCGTCACGCTGAAGCTCGAATTCGGGCAGTGACGCGTTGGCCGGAAAGAGCCTCCCGCGCGCCGGCGGCTTGATTTTGCCTGTTTCGTTGCGGGAGCGGGGCTTTATCATCCGGACCCGGTTGCTCCCGTCTGCGGTTTCCCGCCGCATTCAGGAAAGGGCCGAGACGCCGGGGCCGGTGATCCGGCTCCGGCCGCTTCTTTCTGCCGGAGCGAGCCTGATCTGAAGCGGCACAAAGGTCTCGATGTTCGGAACATGCGTGATGATGCCGATCAGCTTCCCTTCGCTTTGCAGCGACTGGATCTGTGCGAGGACGTGCGACAGCGTTTCCTCATCCAGTGTGCCGAAGCCTTCGTCGAGGAAGAGCGTGTCGATCCGCAGCTTTTCGCCGGCCGTCTGCGACAGCGCCAGCGCCAGCGACATGCTGACCAGAAAACTTTCGCCGCCGGAGAGGTTCCGCACCGAACGGATCTCGTCGCACTGATAATGATCGATGACGTTGAAATCGAGCGGTGAATCCTCGATGCTGACCAGCCGGTAGCGGTCAGTGAATTTCCGCAGCGAGCGGTTCGCCAGCGCGATCAGCTGTTCGAAGATCAGCGACTGCGCGAACTGCTGGAACTTGCCGCCGTCCTGTTTGCCGATCAGTTCGTTGAGCAGCCGCCAGCGCTCGACTTCGCTGCGGAAGGCGCCGATTTTCGCCTCTTCGGCCTGCCGCCGCCCCCTCGCTTCACGGTCGGATTCGAGTTTCTGCCCGAGCGCGCCGGCCTCCTCGTCGAGCCTGCGCGCTTTCTCCCGGAGTCCGGCGGCTTCGGCGCTTTTTTCCTCCGGGAGCCGCGAATCGGCCGGGAGCGCGGCCAGCTCGGCTTCGGCTGCGGTCAGCCGGCGTGTCGTTTCCTCGAAACGGGTTCGGAGGACGGTGTGGAGCTCGCGTTTCCGCTGAAGCCCCGCCTCGGCCTCTTCGAAGGCGCGGCGCGCGGCGGCGACGGCGGTTTCGTGCTGCCGCTCGGCCCGGTCCGCCGGGAGCCCGTCGAGCATCGCGGCGCGTTCCTGGCGCAATGCAAGAAGCTCCGTTTCCTTTTTCTCGTGCTCCGCCGCCGTTTCGGCGAGGCGCCTGATCCGCTCTTCGCGGAAGCCGGAACGCAGCTGAAATTCATTCTGTTCTTCGCGCAGGCGGCTCGCCGCCCCGGATGCCCGTTCCTGCATGTCGCGGCTGCGGCGGAACATCTCCTCCACGGCTGCGACAGCATCCGGGAGCTGCGACAGGTCGTTCCATGAAAGGTGGAAACGGGTGAATTCGGCGCGCAGTTCATCCAGCGACTCCTTCTGCCGGCGCCGGGTCTCTTCAAATTGGCGGCGGAGCGCGGCCAGCTGCTGCTCCGCCAGCGCCGTTTCGTGTTCGGTGGCGATGAGTTCGTCCCGGTTCTTCTGTTTTTCAATTTCCAGTTTCCGGAAGGCGTTTTCGAGGCGGGTCCGCTCGTTTTGAAGGCGCTGCGCGGCTTCGAGTTCGTCCGCGCAGCGTTGGAGCTGTTCCGACAGCTTTCCGGCGAATTCCGCGGGATCGGAAGAACCGCATTCGGTTCGGAGGCGTTCCGCCGCCGCTGCTGCTGCGATCCGCAGCCGGACCGTTTGCTCGTCGAGCGAACGCAGTTCGCCGGAGATCGCCGCGAGCCGGATCTGCTGCTCCTGCAGGTTCGTCCGGATCGCTTCCGCACGGGCGCGGGATGCGGTCGGCGCCGGTATTCCGGCATGCGGATGATGGGTGGCGCCGCAGAGCGGGCAGGGGGAACCCTCCCGCAGCGCGGCGCGTTCGGCCGCGAGGTTCGGGATGCGGTTTTCGGCGTCGAGCCCGGCCAGCTCCGTTTCGAGTGCGGCGCGGGCGGGGGCGATCTGTTCCTGTTCCGCCGCAAGCTCGTTTTTCCGCCGCGCCGCTTCATCGAGCTGCCGGAGGCGCTCCGCCTGCTCCGCCGCGAGGCGGGAGAGCTCTTCGAGCTTGAGTTTGCGGACGGTCAGCTGCAGAACCGTCCCGGCACCGGCGTCGGCGTTGCCGCCAAGCTGCTCCCGTTCCGCCCGGAGCTGCTCAAGCCCGGCCTCCGTTTGGGCAAGCCGCTTCTGCAGCGGATCGCGGCGCTGAGCAAGCCCGGCCAGCGCCGTTTCGGCCTCCCGGACCTGCCGAAGCTCTTTTCGGAGGAGCGACTGATTGTTTTCGGACGCTTTCAGGCGGTCGAGCCAGACCGGGTAACGTTCGAGGCGGAGATTCTCTTCCGGGCGGGCTTCGAAGTAGGCAGTGACGGTGGCGAGCTCGCTTTCCGTTCCGGAGATTTTCTGCCGGAGGAGCTCGAGTTCCCGGTCCGCCTCCCGTTTCGCCGTTTCCCCGGCGCGGCGGGCGTCGGCCAGCTTCCGGAGTTCCTCTTCGCCGCGCAGCAGGGCGGCGTCGAGCAGCCGCGCCGCGGCGATGGCGGGACGCGCGGCCGCCTGCCGTCCGGCGGCGTCGTCGTAATGCTTTTTGGCTTCCACGGCTGCGGCTGCGGCTGTTTCGAGCTCCGGATCCGCCGCTTCGAGTTCGGCTGCGAGCTTCGAACGCTCCGTCCGGAGTCCGGCGAGGCGGCCTGCGAGGTCGACGGCGCGCTCCAGTTCCCCGGCGCGCGCGGCGAGGCCGGCGGCCTCTTTGCTCAGCCCGGCGCGTTGCGCGGCGAGGGCGTCGCGCTCTTCGTCCGGCAGCAGCCGGATCGCCTCCGCTCCGGCTGTCAGGCGATCGAGCTCCTCCTGCATCAGATGATATTTCGCATAGGCTTCGGCCGATATCTGCTTGTAGACCGTGCTGCCGGTGATCTGTTCGAGAATGTCGGAGCGCTCTGCCGGAGGGGTCTTGAGAAAAATCGCGAATTCCCCCTGCGGCAGCAGCATGGCCCGCGAGAAGTGTTCGAAGTCCATGCCGATGAGGGCGCGGATCGCTTTTTCGGTCTCTTTGCGCCGCTCGGCGAGGAGTTCGAGCGAGCCGTCCGGTTTCATGCGCTCGAGCGTGTGGCGGTCGGGCTGAAGCCGCCCGTCGGCCCTGCCGCGCGAACGGGTCTGGTGCCAGGTCGCCACATAACGGCCGCCGGGGATGCTGAACTGAATCCGCGCCATGCATTCGGCTGTGCCGCGGGTCATGATCTCGTTTTCCCCGGCGAAGCTGTCGAGCCGGTTCGTGCGGCGGAAGAGCGCGAGGCGGATCGCATCGAAGATCGTGGTCTTTCCGGCACCGGTCGCGCCGGTGATTGCGAAAATACCGTTGCGGGAGTAGGCCGGGCCGGTCAGGTCGAGTTCCCACTCCCCTTCGAGGGATGCGAGGTTTTTCAGGCGGATTTTTTCGACTTTCACGGCTGTTTCTCCCGTTCCCTCATTTCGGCCAGCAGTGTCCGGAAGGCGTCGATGAGCTGTCTGCGTTCGGTTTCGCCGGTGATGCCGCGCCGGTCGAGCAGCAGCCGGAACACCTCGGTTTCGGTCATGGTCCGCAGCTCTTCCACACTCCGGACTTCGCGCTCCGTTTCGTGCGGCGCGACGAGGGAGCGGGCGACCAGCGGGTAGTTGTGCCGCCTGTCGGCGAACATGTTGCCGAGCGCCGCGGCGAGCGCGTGCGGCGGAAGATCGGCGGCCAGTACCCGGCAGAACACTTCGTCGGGCCGTTCCCGGAGCGCTTCGAGTTCGGGGGCGATCTGTTCCCAGTTTCCCCGCAGCGTCAGGATCTCCCGGGTTTGCGGCACCGGAACCGGCGTCACTTCGGCCTGCCGCCCGTCGAAATCCACCAGCAGGAGCTCCCGCGGCTTTGTGTCGGCGAAGCTCATGCGCAGCGGCGATCCGCAGTAGCGGATATGCTCTTTTCCGCCGATGCGCTGCGACTGGTGGATGTGTCCGAGCGCGATATAGTCGGCCGACGGCGGCAGGTCGCTTTCGTCCGCCTGCCGCAGCCCGCCGACGAACTCCCGCACGCCGTCTCCCTCGAAAACCGGAGCGCCCGCCGCCGCGAAGTGTCCGGTCAGCACGAACGGAATCGGCCTCCCGGCGCGGAGCCGTTCGGCCGCTTCGGCGACCCGGGCGTAATGTGCGCGGAATCCCCGGCGCCGGGCGGCGTCTCCTTCGGCCGGACTCTCCTCCCAGTTCGAGATATGCAGATCTGCGTCCCGCAGGTACGGCACGGCGCCGATGATCAGCGCCGGAACCCCCGCATCGTCAGGCACCGGAACAACTTCATCGGCAGGATCTTCCGCCGCTTCACCGAACACCTTGATGTCGAATGCCGCGTCGAGCAGCCCGCGCGGCGCATTCAGGAATGAGGGGGAATCGTGGTTGCCGCCGGTGATGACGACCCGGCGGCAGCCGCTTTCGCGGCGAACCCGGGTCAGGAAGTCGTAGTACATTCCGGCGCAGGCGTTTCCGGGAGTGTTCGTGTCGAAGAGATCCCCCGCGATCAGCAGCACGTCGACCGATTCCCGGGCGATCAGCTCCAGGAGCCAGGCGAGGAAGTCGCGGAACTCCCCGTCCCGGCGCCGGCCGCAGAACAGGTGGCCGAGATGCCAGTCGGACGTGTGCAGCAGTCTCATATCAGATCAGTTGAAGCTCCGTTGCGATGACCTTCGCGCGGTTGGTCGTGATCGAGTCGACGCCGATTTCGACCATGCGCTTCGCCTGAGCGGGATCGTCCACGGTCCAGACGTGGAAACCGAGGTTTGCGGCGTGCAGCGCATCGCCGTACTCGCGGGTCAGGAAATCCGTCGCGCAGATGTCGACGCCGTCGACGCCGAGCTCCTGAAGCTTGGCAGCCAGTTCTTTCGGAGAAAGTTCCGCCTCTCCGTGATTCTGCCAGTCGCCGGTCCAGTTGCAGGTCAGCCAGTAGGCTTTATGGGCCGGGAACAGTTTTTTGACCTCGCAGATGGTCGCTTCGTCGAAGGCGATGAAGGTCAGCTGTTCCGGCCGCCACGGGCCGGAGGCGAAAACCGCTTTCAGGGCGTCGACGATCGGTCCGACGCTTTTCAGTTCGATATAGATTTCGCCGTATTCCGGCATGGTTTCGAGCACCTCGCGGAGCGTCGGGACCCGGGTGTATTTCCAGACTTCGTCTTTCCTGACGCCGGCGTCGAGCGCCTTGATTTCCGCGAGCGTCATCGCCGAGACCGGGCGGTCCACGCCGCAGGTGCGCAGCGGATTGTCGTCGTGCATGCAGATGATTTCGCCATCCTTCGAGAGGTGGAAATCGCCTTCGATGCAGACGGCGCCGCGCGCCCAGGCCAGCGTGAAGGACTCCAGCGTGTTTTCCGGCGCGATCAGCGATTCGCCGCGGTGCGCCACGATTCTGACAGCCATGATCGGTCAAAGCTCCCTTGGTTATTTCAGACAATCACAGGAAAATATAACATCGATTCCGCTGTTTTCCACGTTGCGGATCAGGACTTCGCCCTTTTTGACCGGAATTTCGACTTTGAGCCGGTAGAGCCGGTTCAGCAGAGCGTCGATATGCCGTTTCGGCAACGCCTCGCTCGTCCGCACCGGGATGCGCGGCATGAGCGTCGAATTGCCGGACACCGTCGCGGTCACGACCCGGCGCGGATCGGTGAGTTCGTTCTGCGCATAGACTCTGCCGCGCGGGCAGCGGTTGCCGGAAACGCTCCATTCGCCGGAACCCTCTTCCCGGACCGCCGTGAGACGGCAGCCGATCGGGCAGCTGATGCAGATCAGTTTCTTTGCCATACTCTTACGCCTCCTCCTTCAGCCGGAACACGAGCGTTCCGGGTTCGTTCAGCTGCTCGGCGGAGAGGTCGATCTTCAGCATCTCCGCCGGCTTGATGTACGTGAATTTGCGTTTCCAGATCGGCCGGCCGTTCAGCTCTGCTTCGAGTGTGGCGGCGTCGCTGACGATGAGCGGCCGGAACGAGAAGGTGCACTTTTCGCCGTGGTTGAACCGGTTCGGAATCACATATTTCAAATTCGACTCGACCGCGGCGCGGTTCTCCTCGCTTCTGAGTTCGCCGGCGAGGTACTTCACGATCGACCGCCCGGCTTCGGCGGACTCCTCGGAGACGAAGTCGACAAGGTCGTGCACGTGCAGCACATTGCCGCCGGCGAAGACGCCGGGCACGCTGGTCTGCAGATTCGCGTCGACCACCGCTCCGCCGGTCGCCGGGTTGAGTTCGACACCGAGCCGGACCGAAAGCTCGTTCTCGGGGATCAGCCCGACCGAGAAGAGCACGGTGTCGCAGCCGATGCGGAACTGCCGGTCAAGCTGCGGGATGCCGTTGTCGAGCGGGGCGACGTCCACATGCTGAATTCGTTCCCTTCCGGCGATGTTGACTACGGCATGCTCGAGGTACAGCGGAATTCCGAAGTCATTCAGGCACTGGACCACATTGCGGGTCAGGCCGGACGGATACGGCATGATCTCGATGACGGCTTTGACCTCGACGCCGCTCCAGCGCAGCCGTCGCGCCATGATGAGCCCGATATCGCCCGAACCGACGATGACCGCGCTCCGGCCGGGCAGCATTCCTTCCGTATTCAGCAGCTTCTGGGCCGCCCCGGCCGTGAAAACTCCCGCCGGACGGCTGCCCGGAATCGCAAGGTTGCCGCGGTTTCGCTCGCGGCAGCCCATGGCGAGGAAAACTGCCCGGGCCTTCAGGTACGTCACTCCGTCGGCCGCCGACAGCGTCATGAGTTCGAAGCTGCTGTCGGGCAGCCGCCTGATCTCCGTCACAGTGCATCCGGTCCGGAACGCGACATTCGGTTTCGAAGCCAGCTCCACGACCCGGTCGGCATATTCCGGCCCGGTCAGCTCCTCCCTGAAGTAGCGCAGCCCGAAACCGTTGTGGATGCACTGGCGCAGGATGCCGCCGAGCTGCTCCTCGCGGTCGAGGACGACGGTCCGGTACGGATGTTTCGCAATCTCGGCCGCGGCGGCGAGTCCGGCTGCGCCGGCTCCGACCACGGCGACGTCGCAGGTTTCCTGCTGGATCATTCTGCCTTCTCCTTTTCACTGGTGTCGACGGTGATTTCACCGAGCCTGCCGCCGAGGAGGCGGCTGTTGCCGCCCTTCTTGGTCAGCTCCTCCATCGGTATGCCGCTTTCGCGGCTGATGATCTTCATGATTCTGGCCGAACAGAAACCGCCCTGGCAGCGGCCCATCCCGGCCCGCGTGTAGAACTTGACGCCGTCGAGCGTCGTGTGCCCCTTGCGGACCGCTTCGACGATTTCAGCCTCGGAGATTTTTTCGCAGCGGCAGACCATGTGGGTCCAGGCCGGATCGGCGTCATGGAGCCGGTCGAGCGCCTCGGGTGTCTCGTTGCGGAGCTCGTGGCGCGGCGGATTCCGGTACTCGATCCGCTCCTTTTCGACCAGTTCGAGGCCGTCCTGCTTGAGCAGGTCCTTCACATACTCCCCGATGGCGGGGGAGGCCGTGAGCCCCGGCGACTGAATTCCGGCAACCTGCACGAAATGAGGAACTTTTTTCGACAGGTCGATATAGAAGTCCTCGCTGTCGAGCACCGGGCGCAGCCCGGCGAACGAGGTGATCACGTCGCGGGTCGAAATGCCGTTGACCATCCGGCTCACGAGCGAAACGATCCGCTGCATATGGTCCGCGCTCGTCGTCGTGTCGAGCTTGTCTTCGGCCGGATCGGCGGTCGGGCCGATCATCGTGGTGCCTTCGGCGGTCGGAATCACGAGGATTCCTTTCGACTCCCGGCTCGGAACCGGGAACACCACCCGCTGCGGACGCGCCTTCGAGTTGCGGTCGAGCAGATACTCTTCGCCCTTGCGGGCGTGGATCTTGAACTCCTCCGCGCCGCAGATGTGCGAAACATTGTCGGCGAACAGCCCGGCCGCATTGACGACGTAACGCGCCTTGACCGTCCGTCCGTCCGCGGCGGTCAGCGTCCAGTGGTTGTTTCTGTATTCGCCGGAGACGGCTTCGAAATTGCAGAAGAGCTCCACGCCGTTCCGCTTCGCGGCTTCGACCAGGCTGAACACATAGCGGTACGGTTCGATCGTACCGCCGTTCGGCGCGTAAAAGCCGCCGACGACCTCGGGATTCAGCTTCGGTTCGAGCTCGAGCAGGCGGTCGCGGCCGCACATTTCGAGATTCCGCACGCCGTTGTCGAGTCCCTGCAGATAGAGCTTGCGGACGGTCGGCATCTGCTCCTCCGAAAAGGCGACGACGAGAATTCCGTTGCGGTGGAACGGAAAATCCAGCTCGTACTGAAGCTTGTCGAACATCAGGTTGCCGAGAATTTCGAGTTTCGCCTTCAGCGTCTTCTGCGCCGAGTGGTGGAAACCGCCGTGGATGATCCCCGAATTCGCCTTCGAGACGCCGAAGCCGACGTCGGCCCACCGTTCGACCAGCGCGACCTTCAGGTCATAGCGCGACAGCTGCCACGCGGTCGACGCGCCGGAGACTCCGGCGCCGACAATGACTGCATCATACATGTTCCCAGATCCTTTTGAGTTCACCGAGGTTATTTACCTGATAATCGGGGCGGATTCCCTCCGGCACAACGAGATCCGCGCCCGGGGCGAGAATGTGGCAGGTCAGCGCTCCGGCGTTGACGCCGAGCGCGATGTCGGTTGCCAGCCGGTCGCCGGCCATCAGGCACTCGCCGGTTCCGACGCCGCGGCGGGCCGCCGCTTCGACGAGCATGCCGGGATCGGGCTTGCCGAGCACTTTGAGTTTCACATTCGTCGAAGCTTCGAGACATTTCGTGACCGCGCCGCAGTCCGGCAGCCAGGTCGGGAGGTCGGTCGGGCAGAAGACGTCCGGATGGGTCGCATAGCCCGGCACCCCCTGCCGCAGAAACCAGGCCGCCCGGCAGAGATCGCGGTAGTGGAAGTCGCGGTGGAACGCGACCACGACCGCCTGCGGCTCCGTGTCGGTCAGTTCGAAGCCGGCCGCTTCGAATTCGGGCCGGATGCAGGGCATTCCGAAGAGGTGGAGTTTCCTGATTTCCGGACACTTGCGTTTCAAATAGTCGATCGTGTAGCAGGTCGAGGTGTAGAAATTCTCCGGCCCGCTTTCGATGCCCATCCCGCGGAGCTTTTCGACATACTCCGCCGTGCTGAACGAGGAGTTGTTGGAGAGGAACGCATAGCCGATTCCGCGCTCCTTCAGGAAATCGAGAAACGGGATCGTGGTCGGGAACAGCGTCTCGCCGTGGTAGATGGTTCCGTCCATGTCGAGAAAGACCTGGCGGACCTGTTTCAGCCGTCCGGGCATTTCAGCGGCCCTCCTTCAGCTTCAGCAGCCGCGCGGGGCAGTCCGTGTAGAAGCGGTAGACGCCCATGTCGAGAAAGCGGCGCATGGCGGTTTCGTCGTTCACCGTCCAGACGCCGGGCTCAAGCCCTGCTTCGGCGATCGCCGCAACCCGTTCGCGGTTCAGGCTGTCCTGATGGGCCACGAGGCCGTAAAAGCCGGCGGCAACCGCTTTCCCGATGCCGGATTCAAGTTGTTCGACATCCCGGGTATCGTAGAAAATCAGCGCTTCCGGCAACCGCTCCTTCGCCTCCATAAGCAGCTCGAAGTTCCCGTCGTTGAAGGCGATGCGGCCGGCGAGCCCGGCGCGCTCCACCGCTGCGCAGATCGCACCGACCGCCGGGCATTTCGGCTGGAGCGAAAGCCGGATGTGCGGATTGGCCGCGACGAGCGCGAGCAGCTCACCGAGCGTCGGAATCGGCGCGAAACGCTCCGACGGGAACGAATGGGCGGCATTGAGCTTCCTCAGCTCGGCCGCTTCCGTTTCTGCGATTGCGAGGTCGGTGCCGCAGGTGCGCCCGGTCGTGGCGTCGTGGCAGAGGAAGAGCACGCCGTCCGCGCTTTCGTGCACATCGGTCTCCAGGAAATCGACCCCGAGCGCAATCGCGCTTGCGAAGCCGGCCAGCGTGTTTTCCGGCGCCGCTTCGGGATTTCCGCGGTGGCCGGTCACTCCATTGTTCAGAACAGTCACGTCGATACTCCGTTGTTTACATTGAAGTTTACTCAATATAAACTTTGTTGTGAAGCATGTCAATGCCGGTTCCGGAAAAAAGCGCGAAAACTTTGCGGATAACTTCTGGCCGCAGTTCGGCTGACCAGGCTCGAATAGATAACGACTGCCGGTTCCGTCCGTCTTGAAGGCGCGCCGGCGCTGCGCCCGGTTTGGTCGGCAGTCCTGGTCTCGATTTCCGGGTTGCCGGGGGATAAAAAAGCGCCGTTTCCAGGCCGCATTGCCGCGGCCGGAAACAGCGCCTGCCGTTCTCCCGCTTCCGTCAGGAGCGGACGGGGGAGAACAGAAGCTTCCACTCCGGCTGCTTTCCGGTGAGGACGAGTTTGTAGAGCCGGCTGCCCCACGAATGGATCAGCCGTGAATCGGTCAGCTCGATGACTTCGACCGATTCGACGGCGATCCCTTCGGTCCGGAGCTCGACGGAACCGAGGCGGCAGCTGCCGTCGGGCCGTTTCACGGGTTCGACGGCGGAGTAGAGCGGCAGGCGGACCGTTCCGGCGATTCCTGCCGGGCGGAGCGTGTCGGTGATCGTCGCGGCGCCGTCCGGGCAGAGCTCGGCTTTGCGGATCAGGCTTGCGATGCGGGAGCCGGCCGGATAGGCGTCGCAGAGTTCGAGTTCGACGCATCCCGGCTCCGCCGCGAGAACCGTTGCCTTGTACTCACCGCCGTCAAGCTGGACCACTCCGTTGATCTGCGGCAGGTTGTGTCCCTCGGCGTTGTAGCACCAGCGCTCGTAACGCCGTTCGTTGAAGGTGAAGCGGTCGTAGCACATGGTGCCGGTGTCGACGATGACCGGCGCGCCGTCGCGGAACAGCTCGAACTGGCCGACGTCGATGTGGTTGTGCCCTTCCGCGTTATGGCCGCCCTTCAAAGTCAGGATGGTTCCCCGGAACTCATTCTCCGGCTGCTCGCGGAGTACGAAAAGCTGAAGGTCGGGCAGCGCGCCGAGCGCCGGATAACGGACCTTCCGCCGGGCGTCTCCCGCCGGAGCCCAGCAGAAGTTGCGGATGGCGTCGTTCAGCTTGAGGGGACTCTTCTCTGCTCCGCACGGAAGCGGCTCCCGGCGCGGCCCGAATCCGTAAAGCGCTTCCCGCGCATAGGAGGCAAGCAGTTCGCTGCCGGAGAGTTCCGCATAGCGGGCGAGCAGCCCGGCGTTGGCGTTCGGCGTCATCTTCGCCGTCGAGTCGGAGGGACTCAGGAACCAGGGGCCGGTCAGGTGCGCTTTGACGATATATTCGCCCATGTTCCGCAGCTTCGGCTGCCGCATGACGTCGAGATAAGCATTGTCGGTGCGGCGGTTCAGTTCGTCGAGGAACTGCATGAGGCAGAGCGCCGAAACCTGGAAATAGCCGGGGCCTTCGTCGCAGCCGCCGTCCTCCGGGTAGTTCGCGATGAACCGGTCGTTGGGGCCGAGCAGCATTTCGATGATCTGCGCCTGCCTGACGGGCTCTCCGTTCAGGAAGGTGAAGGCGGCGTCGAGCACGTTCGCCGAACACCACGGAGTCCAGTTGTTCGCCCCGCCGAACCACCACGGTTCGAATTTCAAAGGGTCGATGACCCGTTCGATCACGGTTGCCCGGAGCCAGTTGACCAGCTCGGGGGACTCCTCGGCCAGTTTGCCGCCGAGCAGGTTGACGAGGTCCGCGAGGATCGCGCCGGTCTCCGCCGCGAACAGGTCGGCGGCGGGCTTGTCGCGCCGCGGCATCGGATCGCCCGGCAGGTAGCTGCAGTGGGCCGGCAGCGCCCAGTAGAGTTCGCCGAGAAGCTGCCAGATCCCCTCGATGATTTCCGGAAGAAATTCCCCGCTCCAGGAGATGCACTCGGCCATCGTGAACAGCGAAAGGCGCGACCGGCGCAGGAAATAGCCCGCTTCGTAATCGACCCGGTTGCCGTTGCGGATGAAGGCGAGCGCGTCGGCCGCGCTGAGCTGCGGGTAGAGCGGTTCGCCGCCGTGCCGGTCCTTCAGCTGCCGGGCGGCGCGGAGATACTCTTCGGCCCACGCCCTGCGGACCGGCGAATCGAGCAGCCGCGCCCAGCGCGCCCGGTCGGAGCCGGGCGGATAGCAGCGCGGGTGTTCGGGAGCGTTGAGCCGTTCGATCAATTCCGTGCGAGACAAGATTTCCTTCAGCATCGTATTCCCTCATCGGTCAGGTTGTCGGTTGCCGGTTGCCGGAGAATACTATAGCACGGTCCGGAGGAATTGCCACGGCGCATCCGGCTGCCCGGTTGATTTTTCCGGGCGGAGAATGTATATTGTTTTCATCGGGCAGGGCCGGGTCAGGAGGATATCGATTTGAAAACTGGGATCAACGGCGGTTTTTATTACCGGGGCGGCAGCATGCTCCGGGTATTTCGCGCCGGGGACCGGCTGCTGCCGGTACCGAAGCCGTTCCGCTCCTTGAAGCGCGGCGACGTGATCTGTTTTCTGCCGCCGGGCTCCCGCACCCGCGTGGTGCACCGCATCGTCGGCTGCGGGGAAAACTCTTTCCGCACGCAGGGGGACAACAACGCCCGGCCGGACCGGCTGCCGGTCACGCCGGAGCAGATGCCGATGCTGGTTGCGGCCAGAGTCCGTCGCGGGCGGCGCAGTCGGGTGCACGGCGGTGCAGTCGGCCGGATCGTTTTCCGCATCAATCGGTTCCGCCGTTTTTGCCGTGGCGTCGTTTCCGCGCTCGGCGGACGGCTGCGCCCGCTTCTGCGGCCGTTCCGGCCCGGCCTCCGGCTGGTTTCGCGCGCCGGGCGCGGGCTGCTGTATGCCGGGGATACGGTTGCGGCGGTGCGCCGGGCGGACGGCGAAGGCTGGCGGCTCCGGCGCGGCTGGCGTTTTTTCTATTCGGCGGATGAACTGAACCGGCTCTATCCGGTTCCGGGAGACGGGGCGGAGCATGGACGGCAATAAGAATTCCGGACTGCCGGAGCCGCCGCCGCCCGCCGCCGGCGAACTTTTCACCTTTCTGAAACCGTATCTGCGGCCGCATGCATGGCGGATCGCCGGAATCGGCGCCCTGCTGCTGTTCGGCGCGTCGTTCGCTTATCTGGAACCTCTCGTGCAGCGGCAGTTCATCAATACGCTCACCGCGCTCGAGCGTCCGCAGGTCTGGTTCTGGGGAATTCTGACCGTTCTGACCGGGGCGCTGCTCCGGCTCTGCACCGCCGGGGAGTCGATCGGGGAGAATTCGATCGGCGCCCGGATCACCATGACGCTCAAAACCCGGCTGAGCCGCCGCCTTCTGGATCTGCCCGTTTCGTTTTTCCATCGCCACGGCAGCGGCTATCTGGCCGGGCGTCTGACCCGCGATATCGACGAAATGCAGTTTCTGTATTCGGCGGGCATGACCGGCATTCTGTCGTCGGCGCTGCGGCTGCTGGGCGGGCTGGCGCTGCTGTTCGTGCTTGACTGGCGGGTCGGCGCCGTTGTCGTCCTGATTCTGCCGCTGTATCTTCTCGCCTACCGGAAATTCCGCGGCGATCACTATCGGGTCGGCCTGGCGGTCAGCGAGGCGAATGCCGCGAACTCCCGCACGCTGCAGTCGACCTTCTCGGGAATCCGGCTGCTGAAGAGCAGCGCGGCCGAGGAGAAGCGCGGAGAGCGGCTCGGCCGGGAGTTCGAACAGCAGATGATATTGCGGATCAGGCGGTTCCGTCTCGGCTGCCGGTTCCGGGTTCTGCTCCGGGTGATTCCGGGCGGCTGCCGCGGCGCGCTGCTGCTGGCCGGCGTCTGGATGATCCTCGAAGGGCGGTGGACGCTCGGCGGGCTCTGGGCGCTCCTGCGGGCGCTCGACTATGTGTTCACGCCGTCGCAGCTGCTGTGCGGCGGATTGATCCAGTTCCATTCGGTCTCCGCGGCCGCTGCCCGGGTCATGCAGCTTGACCGCCTGCTGCCCGAGGAGAACCTTGAAAACGGCGTTGAACCCGGAAAGCTCGAAGGGCGCATCGAATTCCGGCACGTCAGCTTCGGCTACCTGCCCGGAGTTCCGGTGCTGCGGGACCTTTCGTTTGAGCTGCGTCCGGGGGAGGTTGTCGCGCTCTGCGGCCCGAGCGGCGGCGGAAAAAGTACGATTGCGGGGCTGCTGCTGCGCTTCTTCCGGCCGGAATCGGGCGAAATCCTGATCGACGGCCGTCCGGCCGGGGAGTACCGGCTGCGGGCTTTGCGCCGGCGGATCGGCTATATCGGTCAGACCGGCGAGTTTCTGACCGGCACGCTCGCCGCGAATCTGCTGCTCGGAGTAGACAGGCCGGTTCCGGAAACGCGCCTGCGGGAGGTGATCGGCCTTGTCGGCCTCGGGGCGAGGCTGAATGCGCCGGAGTGCGACCGGGATGCCCCGCTGGAGGAGAACGGCGTCAACTTTTCGGTCGGGGAGCGGATCCGGCTCGCGGTCGCGCGCGAAATCCTGCGCGATCCCGATATCCTGATTCTGGATGAGACGACGGCCAGCCTCGACGGCGAAACGGAGGAGAAACTGATGGATTTTCTGCTGGAGCTGCTTGCCGGCCGCACCGTGCTGGTCATATCGCACCGTGAGTCGACGCTCCGCCGGGCGCAGCGCCGTCTTGAGCTGAAGGAAGGACGGATTTATGAGAAATGATTGTGACGGATTTTTCGCCGCACTCGGCTGGATGGCGTTCGCCCCGGACCCCGCCGCCCGTTTCGAACGGCTTTCCGCCGAAGAGAAGCGGAGGCTCTGCCGGGAGGCCGGGGCGCATCGGCTCTCGCACTGTTTTTACTATTTTTTCCGCAACGCGCTGCCGTCGGAGTTCCGGGAGGAGTTCGGGCGCTCCTATCATGCCGTTTCGGCCTGGGAGCTCGGCTACGGCGTCGCGCTGAACCGGCTGCGGAAGAGGATTGCGGAGCTCGGCGGCCGCCCGGTGGCGCTCAAGGGGGCGTATCTCGCCTACCATGCGTACCCGTCACCGGTGCTGCGGGCGAAGGGGGATTACGATCTCTGGCTGCCGGAGGGCGTGCGGGAGATTCACGCGGCGCTGCAGGCGGAGGGAGAGTGGAGAACCATGCCGGGGATTGCGCCGGACCACCATCTGCCGGCGCTGTACAACAGGGACGGCCGCATGGCCGAGATTCATCTGAACCCGTTTCATCCGTACCGGAACCGGCCGGAGCCTCCGGCCTTCGGAAAGTTCGTCCGCGAATTGCCGGACGGGTCCGCGAGTTTTGAACCGGAGCTGCATTGGCTGATTCTGCTTGAACATTGTCGTCATGACGGCTGGCTGGGGCTTCCGAGGCGGCTGCTCGATCTCGGGTTTCTGCAGAAGAAACACCGCCTTTCGGCCGGGCGCATCTCGGAGCTGCGCCGGGAGCTGCGGCTGCCGACCGACCCGGCGCTGATTTTCGAGGCGTTCCCGGATTTTTTCCCGGAAGGGGAGCGGCTGTTCCGGGGAACGTTTCCGCGGCAGCTCCTCGACGATCTGCGGCAGCTGGGCGGCAGCTCCTTTTCCGCCCTTTCGTCGAAACGGCAGCTGAGGCTTGAGCTGACGTTCCGGCCGCTCGGCGCGTGGGGGAAGATTCGTTTCCTGGCGCGCCGGAGTTTGATTACTCCCGCCTTTCTGCGGGAAAAGTACGGATTGCCGGACCATGTTTCGCGCCGGGAGCTTCTCCGCTGCTACCGGCGCGATGTCGGCGAAAAGCTGCTGCTGCTCTGCCGCTTTTTCGGAACCGTCCCCCCGGAGGCCGTACGCGAGGCGGGACGGATCCGGCGCCGCCTCGCCCGCCGTCTTGACGGGTACGGTCAGTCGGGGAACTCCGACAGATAGCGCAGGAAATCGTCGGCGCGGTTTACGGGCGGTTTGTCCGGCGTCCGGCTGACGATGGTCAGGTTTCCGGCCCGGAGCGCCCAGGCTTTGCCGTTTTCCGCCGCGAGGATGACGGCACCCGGCAGCGGTTTCAGGACCTGGGCGGTTGAGCCGTCCGCGAACCGGATCGTCTCTTCGGTGAAGAAGCGGTCGAGCCGGGGAATCGTTCCGAGGTCGGAACGGCTCCCGACGTAGCTGACCGGCCTGCCGCTTTCGAGCGCCCGCCCGATCTCCTCCGCGTAATAACGCGAGAAGGGCGGATTCGGGCAGTTGATGATGACCGCGTCGAACTCTTCCGGCAGGGTGTTGGTGGAGCTGTACCATTCGAGCGGTTTCGCCGCGAGGCGCGCCGACTGCGGAATCAGATTCTGTTCCCGGCCGTGGAACGCCATGTGGCGCGTGATCCACCACCACCAGGTGCTGCCGCCGGGAAACACGTAATTCCGCGGCGTCGCGGCGACCGGCTTCCGGCCGGGCGCGGCGAATTCCCGGTCGATCCGGGCGGCCCAGGCGAGTCCTTCCGGGAAATCGTGGTAGTTGTGGTTGCTCCAGAGGTTTCCGGGTTTCAGGTCGAATCCGAAGAAATAAAAGCCGCTGACGCCGAGCCGCGCGAGATTTTCGGCCATGCCGCGCAGTTCCGCTTCGTCTCTGAAGAATTTCGTTCCGTCGTTGCCGACCGCCGCGCTGTGGCCGATTTCAGTACCGACCTTCCACATCGTATGTTCCGAGGCTTCGGCTTCGGCGCGCGATGCGCCGCCGCCGGTTTCGCCCGGGATTCCCTGGTTCAGGTAGCATTCGAAGCCGACGCCGTCGTAGCCGAGGTAGCGGCGGCTGACGTTCATCTTCTCCCCGATGACCCCGACGCTTTTGAAGACGACCGGCACGTTCACCAGCGATTTCAGATAGGCGGCGATTTCGTCGGCGAGCGCGGCATAGGTGATGCGGATCATCTCCTGATAGTCGATCCAGGCGAAGGTCCGGTCTGGGTCTCCCTCGAGAATCCTGCCGGTTTCGGGGTCGATCCAGAAGCAGCGCCGGTCCGTGCGCAGCGGAATCAGCCGGGCGGCCTCCTCGAAGGAACCGGCCGGGATGTGCCACTCCTGCCGCAGCTTGCCGACGGTCCGGTAGCGTTTCTTCAGGTACTCCGCGAAGGCGCGGTTGATTGCCGGCGTGTACTGCCGCAGATTTTCGGTGCCGTTGACCATGTCGGTCTCGTTCCTGATCGGGTCGACGAAGAAACGCAGCTTTCCGCCCCAGCTGATCCTGCCGATCCAGGAGAGACGTTTTTTCAGCGCGGCGAACTCTTCCGCGTCCCAGAGGTTCTCATGGTGCATTTTCGATTCCAGCAGCGGGATGAGAATGACTTCGCTGTTGTCGGGCGAATCGAGTTCGATCGGAAAGGTGATTTCGCGCAGCTTGTCGAAATCCTGTTCGGTTTCGAGATCGATGATGCCGTGGCGCAGGTCTTTGCCGACCTTGTCGGTGAAGGCCGCGAATTTCGCGCCGTTCTGCGGCCGGGCCGGATCGACGACGAGCAGGCCCGCAAGCTTCTGTTCGGCCGGGAAGCGGCCGGTTATTCTGCCGGAGGCGTAGGTGCCGCGCGTGAGTCCGCGGTAATTGCCCGGGGCGTCAGGCCGGTCGCGCGTGATGAAAAAGCTCGGGATGGCGCTTCCGCCGCCTGCCGTCAACTGGTAGCCGTAGTGAATGCCTTCGCGTTCGAGCATGTCGATGAAGAGCTGGCGGACCCGGAGCGGCGCCTGGGTCGAAAGATTCAGATAAACGTCGTCGAGGCCGCCCTGCCTGATCGCGCGAAGGGTGGCAAGGTCCTTTTCAAGCCGGGCGGCGATTCCGGCCGGATCGTTGTCCGGGCTGATGAGAGTGTCCGGGCACCACATGCCGCCGACCGGGAAATAGCGTTCTCCATCGAAGATATATTCGAATTCGCGGTTCATGTACCAGGTGTGCAGCACTCCGTCGCGGTCCGTGAATCCGCCGTAGTTGACCGGCTTCGGCAGCTTCCGGGCCGGTCCGGGCAGTGCCAGCCGGCATGAAACGAGGTTTCCGTCCGCGGCCGGAAGGGGACGGAACCGGACTTCGATCTTCCGGCCGCGGGCGAGTTCCGTCAATGCTTCGGGGAGGTCGCCCGCGGCGGCATCAAGGCGGAATGCGCCGTACAGTTTGCCGTCCTCCGCAAAGGCCATGGCGAGGACCGGGGCGGTCCGCCCCTCTTCGAATTTCAGCGCATACCGGCAGCCGTCGAGTTCGGCCGATGCGAGCCGGGCAGGCGGAGGCACGGGCGGCCGCGGCAGTTCGGCCCCGGTTCCGGCGAGTGCCGTGCCGGGAGCGTCGAGAGGGACGAGTTCGAAGCGGTAACGGCCGGGCGGAAGCTGTTCCGGCAGGTCGATCCGGAAACGGTTTTCCCCATTCCGGCTCATGACGCCGAGGGAGACGGCCGGCTCCCCCGCGAAGGTCAGGCGCAGTTCCGCCGGGAATGCTTCTCCGGCCTGCCGATAGGTGACGACGGCTGTCGTTCCGGGGGTGATGTCGGCGGGAGCGCGGAAGCCGTCGATGGAGGCGTTTTTCCAGACTCCTTTCCGGAAGCCGGCGATGCCGTCGCACATGAAGCTCCAGCTGCCGAGCTGCGCGCGGCGGGTGATGCGGAAAGAGAGCGTATGCTTTCCGGCCTTGAGCTTCCGGCTGCCGAGCGGAGTCCAGGTGACGGCGTTCGATACGCCCCATGCGGGCGCGCCGGGGGGAGTGGCCGGCGCTTCACGCCAGCCGTCGCCGTCGAAGCGGAATTCGACCGGGGAGGAGTGCGGACGTTTTTGTGCGATCAGGGCCGCGAAAAAGTCATATTCACCGGTTCGGGAGACCTGAAACTCGTAGACGGCGGAGAATTCTCCGGTTTCCGGCAGCCGGTCCAGCTTGCGCAGGATCGTCCCGGAGAACGAATCGGCGACCCGTTCCCGGCCCATATCGGTTTTGACCGGAGAACCGCCGTTGATCCAGAGATCGGCCTGTTGCGGGAAGTCCGGCGCAGTTTTCGGAGCGGCGGCGGGAGTCCCGGCGCCCGGGAGCAGCAGGGCGGCGGCGAACGCCGCGGCGCAGAGCAGGATTTTGTTCATGGTGAATCGACTCGCAGTGAAGGGTTATTTGTTGTTGCGGAAATCCCAGCGGTTCGGGCTGGTGGTGGAAACGGTGCCGTTGAAGAAAAAGTTTCCAAGCCGTTCATCGTTGTAGAGGATCGATTTGGTGGGGGCCCGGACGGTATCGACATTGCCGGCGAAATTGAGGATGTTGCAGCCGCCGGAGTGGCGCGGGTCGGCTCCCTCGTTGTCGCGGTTGGAGTGGATGACGTAATATCCGCGGTCGGAATTCGTTGCGATCGAGTCCGTCAGCAGAATCAGCCGGGAAGGAGTCCGCTTGATCTTGCCGGTGTTGACCGGGCCGAACCAGCGGTTGTAGATTCTCCACGGAAACCCGTAGCTGATGTAGCCCGTCTGCATTTCCGTCACGGCGGAGTCTCCGGTTCCATATGCCATATTTTTTGCATCCTTCTTGCAGAACAGCAGATTGCGGTTGGCGGCGTTTTCGGGTTTGAAGCCGATCATCCTGAACCAGACGGGTTGTCCCGCGTTGATGTTGCCTTCGTTGTCGGCGACGTAGGGAACGCAATCCTGATTTTCGCCGAAATACATTTGGAAACCGATTCCGAGCTGCTTGAGATTGCTGATGCAGCTTGTGCTGTAAGCCCGCTCCCGCGCCTGCTGCAGTGCGGGCAGCAGCATGGAGGCGAGAATTGCGATGATGGCGATAACGACCAGAAGTTCGATCAGGGTGAAGCTTTTTCTCTGCATAATTGTACTCCGTCCGATAATAGTTAATAAGTGAAGCGGAATACAGGGGAAAATGTATTGCGGCGTGGCAGTCCCGGCCAAAAGTACGGGCGGAGGCTGCTGCATGATGACATGCCCGCCGCATGAGTGTAAGAAACGGAATGCGGGGAAGATATTCCCTGTGGAGCTTCGGACAAAGCGTGCGGAGCCTGCGAACTGAATGCAGCCGGAACATTGCAGCCGCCGGAGGCCGAAAAAACAGGAGAGCCGCCCGCACCCGGATTTGCCGAAAGACAATAACTATTTAAACAGGAGGATATTAAAGAAAAAATACACCTGCTCGGCTATATAACATACTAACTATTATACGTCAGATTGTGCCGGATTCCGCACGGAGCCGTTGACGACCATGGCCGGTTTGAAGTATTCGAACGGGTTGTTGTCCGGCGCGTACCGGTCGGGACGGCTCAGGATTTCGAGGATCGCGTCGATCTGCCCTTCGAGGTTGACGTCCACGCAATCGAGCGGAGGATGATGGATTTCCGCAGACTGTCCCGGTTCGATGTTGACGACGCTGAGTTCTTCGGGAATCCGGATTCCGGCGTTGTGGCAGGCGTTGACCGCTCCGCTGAGGGAGTCGGCGATGCCGATCAGCCCGGTGAAATCGATTCCTCGCTTCAGCACTCCGGCGAAGTGGCGATAGGTTTTGTCCGGCGCGTAATCGCCGGAACGGACGCCGCAATCGAGCACTTTGCACTTCATGCCGTGAAGCTCGGCGTAGGTCAGGACTCCGTTCAGGCGTTCGCGGATCACGCCGTTGGGCGGTTCGGAAACCAGTACGGCGATGCTGCGGTGCCCGTATTGAAACAGATGATCCGCGGCGAGGCTTCCGGCAAACGTGTCGTTGACACCCACCGACAGCAGCCTGGTGTCGCCCCGGTGGCGGTTCATGATGACCAGCGGAACGCGCGAGGCGTATTCCTCGAGTTTCCGCAGTGCGGCGGAGTCCCACGAATCCGCGCTGGTGAGCATGGCGACTCCGGCCACGTTCTCCTCCTCGAGCGGCAGGCGGGCCGGAACGCGTTCGCTGTAATCGTAAGAGTGGACGAGAATCCGGGTCGGCAGGTATTTCTCCCGCACGGCTGCGAGATGCCGTTCCATCAGAGTCAGGTCCGAAGAGTTCCAGCGCGGGACCGCGAAGAGGAAGGTTGAAGGAATTTCCGTATTCAGGCGCCCGACTTCCTCGGTGACGAACGTCCCGCGCCCCGGTACGACGCGCAGCAGGCCGGCCGTGCGGAATTTCACGACGGTGCGGTCCACGATGAGCTGGCTGACGTTGAAGCGCTTCATGATTTCGCGGCTGGTGATGAACTTGTCGCCCGGAGCGTATTTCGAAAGCTCCCGGCGCAGCTGGTCGTAGAGAATGTCGGTTTTCAGAATCGCCTGTTCCATGCGGTTTCCTTTTGTGTGCTTCTATGTATATTATAGTGTATTTTTCACAATAATGCAATAGTGATACGGAAAAAATCCGCTTTTTTTGCCGGGCCGGAGAGAAACGTGTGTGACAGCCGGGGGGACATTTTGTCGCGGTATTGTGTCGAATTGTTCCGATCTGCTTGTCCGGCAGGGATATGGCATGGGGATGAAACGACTTGGCATGCCTTGTGCTGATACGGAAGCATCGACATGGGGAGTCGAACGTAAGGAGGTATTGATATGAATATTATGACGAGATGGAATGGGAACGACGGCCTGCTGCCGGCGACGCTGGGCGGTCTGAACGAGCTGTTTCGTTCCGTATTCGACCAAGTTGCCGATTTCGGTCCCGAGTGGATGTCCGACCGGATCGGCGGAAGGATGCTTGACGTGGAGGTCGGCGAGAAGGAGGTGAAGGTTACGCTTCCGCTTCCGGGCTGCCGCGGCGACGAAATTGAAGTCGAAATGCTCGGCGACGTTCTGACCGTGCGTGCCGAACGCAGCGAAGAGCGCGGCGACGGCGGTGAGGAGAAGCATTATCTGCGCCGCGAACGCTCGACCATGAGCTACGAAGAGTCCGTGAAGCTCCCGGTGAAGGTGCTGGGGCAGAAGGCGAGCGCGACTTACGACGACGGTGTGCTGACCGTGGTGCTTCCGCGGGAAGAGGAGGCCGTCGACAAGGCTCATGTGGTCAAGGTTCAGTAAGCAGGAGGTGAGGATTATGGATACCGCAAATGTCAGGGAAAACGAAAAGGATGAAGTTCAGGTCATGCCGGAGCCGGTGACGCTGGTTCCGCTGGTGGATATCCTGGAAGGGGAGAACGGGGTTACGGTCCAGTTCGAGGTCCCCGGGGCGAATTCCGGAACGGTCGACATCGAGGTTCTGAACGGTGTTCTCACCATGACTGCGAAGAGTTCGCTCAAGCGGAACGGCCGCCCGGTCGTCTTCAAGCGCAACTTCCGGATTTCGGAGGACGTTGACGTCCAGAAGATTTCCGCGAAGTCGAGGGACGGCGTCCTGACGCTTGAGATTCCGAAGGCCGAACGCGCCAGAGTGCACCGCATCAAGGTGCAGTGACGGATGCCATCCGGGTCGCGGACCCGGGTCAGTGAGGATGGAGAACCCGGCAGGCAGCCCCTGCCGGGCGTTTTTTTGCTCCGGCTGCCGAGCCGGCGCCCGAAAAAAATACCGCGGCGGGAAAGCGCCGCGGTATTTTCATACGGAACGGGTCCGGTTACTTGACCGCTTTGATTCCGGTTTCGACGCCGGGATACCCGGAGACTTTGCAGTTGATCATCTTGAAGACGAAGTAGTCGGTGGTGTTGATTTCATACTTCGCATTCAGGAGCACGTCGCAGTTGTTCTTCTTGCAGGCGTCGAAGGTGGCGGCCTGCTTGACCAGCGCGTACGGATTCGGGAAGAGCCCGATGCCGTTGTCGCTGCTTTCGAAGCTGCGGTCCGCGAATTCGCTGACGCCCCAGGAAAAGACCGAGAAAAGCACGTTGAGCTGGGCTTCGCCGCTGACCTTGGTATCCTTGTGAGTGATGACCGATTCGAATTTGGCCGGAACCATGACGGCCTTGAAGTCATTGGCCGCGTCGTTGTTGTTGACGGTCGTGCAGCCGGTCATGACCATGACGGCGGAAACGGCGGCCAGAGCCGAAAGATACAGTTTTTTCATTTTTCCCTTCCCTCTTTGTTAGGATTCTCTTCCGCCGCATCGGCGGGACGCGGCGGTTCTGTCTGCTAATGTAGCGGACCTGCGGGAAAATGCAAACGGGGAAGCGCATTTTTAACGGAATTTGATGAAAATATATTTGATTTTATGGATTTTGATGAATTATCCTTTTGTTGCTGAAATATTTTTCTATTGTTGATTCGGGAGATTCGAGGACAGAAAAAAAGCCCTTCCGGAACACTCCGGAAGGGCAGCAAAGCGATCGGCTGCGGCTGGCTTTTACTTGGCCTGCTCGTTCTTCTGCAGGACGCCGGCTTCGAGCAGCTTGTCGATGAGCTGCTGCATCGAGTTGAACGCGCCGAGGAAGCCCTGCGGCGGCATGATGATGCGTTCGTTGACCACCGGAGTCGGGGCCGCGCCGTTTTCGTTCGGCTGCAGGGTCACGAAATCGAAACGGACCATGCCGCCCGCAAAGTGAATCTGGCCGATGCCGTCCGCGAAAATCTCTTTCTTATGTTCCATTTTTCCATATTCTCCTTATTTTGACATGGATGGCTGACTGTTTCATATTTTACGGATGAGTATCACAATAACACCTTCCGGGGGAAAAGTCAACCCGGAAGGCGCCTCCGCACAGTTAAAAATTGAATTTAAAATAGTTGAACAGATGGGTCCGTATCCAGTTCCGCGCCTCATAGAAGCGCATGGCCGGGAGATTCTGGTCGTCACAGTTGAGCTGGAGCCGCCGGGCGCCCCGCTGTTTCGCCCACGCGCCGGCCGCGTCCAGGAGCCGGCTCCCGATGCCGCGCCGCCGGAACTCCGGGTGCAGCACCAGGTCCTCGATCTGGGCGGCATAGCTTCCCATCGCAGTCGAAATCTGGAGCTGCACGCCGCAGAAACCGGCGACCCGTCCGCCGCATTCCGCGACGAGAAGCTCCGCGAATGGCGATTCGAGCATCAGCGAGAGGCCCGCCTGCTGCTTTGATGCGTCCGGCTCGAAATCCTGCTCGAGCTCGAACAGCTGCCGCAGGAGTTCGACGAGCTCCGGGAGGTCCGCTTCGGCGGCCGGACGGATGCGGATCGCCTCCGTCATTCGTTTTCACCGTCATCAAATTTGTCGGTTCGGAACGGCAGCGCCGGCAGTCCGGCGCTGTTGCGCAGATCGGCCGACCGGGGGTTGTCGCTCCAGCCGTAGCGCACGGCGACCGGCTCCGGAACCTGCGGACTTGAAACGGCGACCTTGACTCCGGCGATCACGGCTTCGGCCGGTTTGAAAACCCGGTCGTTTCCGGCGATCCAGAAGCCGTGCGGCCTGCCGTCCGGCGCGATGAGCCCGCCTGCCGCATGGTCGAAGGAGAGGAGCAGCGCATCGCCGGAACGGGTCTGGGAGCGGAATACCGGCCCGGAACCCTCCTCTTTGCCGCCGTATGCCTGCATGAGGGCGGCGGCGGCGAGGCGTTCCCCGACGGTCTGCTTGTCCTTCGGGTGGATGTCTGCGGCATCGCCGGCGTCGACCGCCGAGGCGACGAGGTTTCCGGTCGCGGCGGCGGCGCGGCTCTGCGCTTCGCGGATCGGCGCCCATTCCGAATTCGGGTCGTAGTCCATCGCGGTCCGGTATCCGGCCAGAAGAACCTGCAGAAACGGGATGTCGCCCTGGGCGAAATGGAATCTCCAGTCCGCAATGAGGTCGCGCATGAGCCTCTCGTACTGGTGGAAGCGGATCGCGTTCGATTCTCCCTGATACCAGATCACGCCGCGGAGCGCGGCCGGTACGAGCGGGCGGATCATGTTGTCGAACAGGATCGAGAACGAGTTCGGGCAGCAGAGCCCCATGCCGGAGAGATGCGGGAAGGCCGGGCCGAGATCGGTTTCGATCTTGTAGCTCCATTCGCCGGCGATCGAGATCTTCTCGCGCTCCGCGTCGGCCGGGGCCAGCTTCATGCCGGAAGCCGGGCCGGTCAGCCCGCCGTCGTAGGCGAACGAGTAATCGCGCACGGCGATGACCCGGAGTCCGGGCCTGACCAGTTCTGAGGGAATCCGGTAGACCCGGCAGACGTCCCAGCACGACGTGTCGTATCCGCTGCCGGTGCGGCCTACTTCGACGCCGTCGAAGTAGGTGATGTCGTGCTTGTCGACGGCGCCGAGGGTCAGAATGAGTTCGCGGCCCGCCCATTCCGCCGGAATTTCGACCTTGCGGCGGAACCAGACGGTTCCGTTGGTATTGAGGTCGAACTCCTTCCACTGGGCGGGCAGGGCGGTGCGGTCCCAGTTCGAGTCGTCGTAGGCGCTCTCCGCCCAGCCGGCGGAAAAGCCGCTGTTCTCCGGTTCCGGCGGCAGGTGGGTGAACAATGCCGTTTCGAAATTGCGCATCGGTATTTCGAGCTCCTCGGGGGAGAGCGAATCCCAGTATTCGGTGCTGCCCGTCCGGAGCAGGTATTCGGAATAAGCTCTGGCGATATCCGGATTCCGCGCCAGGGTTTCGCCGCTGGTCCACGCCTCGGCGATCGTGCCGCCCCAGCTCGATGCGAGAACGCCGACCGGAACTGCGAGCTCATCGGCCAGCTTCTTTGCGAAGAAGAGGGCCACGGCGCTCCAGTCGTCGATCGTGGCCGCCGACGCAGTCTGCCAGGCGGCGTCGACATCCCGGGCCGGGGTCAGCAGCGCATTGCGCGGCACGGTCAGCATGCGGACCGCGTCGAGTTCACCGGCGTCGGCCCGCCGTCTCAGCTCCGCGCCGCCGTCGGCGAGCGAGGAAACCTTGAATTCCATGTTCGACTGCCCGGAGGCGAGCCAGACTTCTCCGAGCGCGATGTTCTGCGCCGTCGCCGTTTCGCCGCTTTCGAGCTCGGTGACCTGAAGCGTCAGGCGGACGGCGGACGGCATCGGCGGGAAGCGGAGCAGGAATTTCCCGTCCGCGCCGGAACGGGTTTCGGCGCTCCCGTCCCCGAGCGTGGCGCGGACCCGGCGGAACGGTGCGCACCAGCCCCAGACCGGAACGGCCCGGTCTCTCTGCAGAACGGCGTTGTCCCCGAACAATGCGGCGAGTTTCAGCATGGATTTTTCTCCTGTATTGATTCAATTTTCTGAATTATCAGATTTTTATAACTTTTTGTGCGAATTCAGCCTGCGGCGCTTGAAAAAAGGTTGCGGCGGCCATATAGTACATAATGTATTATAATAAGCCACGTCACACCGAAAAAGCAACCGGAAGGAGAACGAAAATGCCGAGAAAATCCGCGACATGCTTCACTTTGATCGAACTTCTGGTTGTGATTGCGATCATCGCAATCCTGGCCGGGATGCTGCTGCCGGCGCTGAACCGGGCCCGCGATGCGGCGAAAGCGACGAACTGCCTCGGCAACATGAAGCAGATCGGCATGATGATGGCGATGTATCAGGAAGGGTTCCGGGGCACCTATCCGACTCCCGAAAACGCGCCGGACTGGGAGGACGGCGTGCGCGGCTGGACCAACCAGCTGCGGGTCAACCAGGGGGCTCAGAAACAGTTCTTCCACTGTCCGGCCGACGCCGAGCGCGACTTCTCGTATTCGATGAACGTCCATGAGCCGTGGATCAGGCACCAGTCCGGCATGGCGCGGGATTATTCCTGGCGGCAGGTGCTGCTCGAACGCGCCAGGGTCGGCGCCGCCGGCATCATCCTCGTCGAAGAGAGCCGTTCCGACTTCTTCACGAAAACCGACAGCGATCAGGACAATTATACGCAGAATGCCGCCCCGTACAAGCAGGATCCGCGCCACGGCGGCTTCACCTTCTGCATGGCGGACGGACATGCGGAAAAATTCAAGGAATACGACTTCGACCGGGTCACCTACTACACCGACCGGCTCTCCGGCTGGCTCGGCACCTCCTGGTCGGCGAGCGAGAGCAATACCGTAAAGGACAACAGCAGACAGTGATGAACCGCTGGAAAATCGATACCGTTCTGGCACTGTTCCGGGAGGCAGGAGAGATCGCACTGCGCTATTATGACGATCCGCCGCTCGAAATCAAGGCGGACCACACGCCGGTGACGCAGGCCGACCGCGAGATCGAAGCGCTGTTCGCCGCCCGGTTCGACCGTCCGGCGGAAGCGCTTTACCTGATCGGCGAGGAGACCGTCGACCGGCGTGACGAGGCATACATTTCCGCCGCCCTTGCCGGGGAGTGCTTTGTGGTCGATCCCATCGACGGAACTGCGCCGTATGCGGCGGGCGTTCCGCTCTGGGGCATCTCGCTCGGGTATATGCGCGGCGGCATGCTGACCGAGGGGGCGATCTGTCTTCCGGCCCGCGACGAGGCGTTCCTGACCTGCCGCGGTTCGATTTTCCGCGCCCGCCGCGTCCTCTCCGGGGCGCCCGAAGTCGAGCCGTTCACGCCGGAACCGATGCGCTATACGCCCGCCGCGCCGGTCTGCGCGGCGCAGAACGCGGCGCGCGGCTGGGAGATTTCGTTTCCGAACCAGCTTTTCGTCTGGTCCACCTGTGTGGGCGTCTACGACTGCCTGCTGCGCGGGAAGGTCTACGGCATGATCCAGCACTGCAAGCTGTGGGATCTGGCCGGCGGCATGCCGCTTCTGAAGCTGGCCGGTTTCGAGGCGCGCGGCGCGGACGGCCGCGAGCTCGGGCTCGATGTGGTCTCCGGCGGCAATTTTTATCTGGAGAACGGGCCGCACCGCTGGCGGCAGAAAGATTATGTGGTCATCGCTCCCGACCGTCAGGGGACGGAAGCGATCTGGAATCAAGTGAAAGCAAAGAACCTGTCATGAGAAAGAGTGAAGAAAGTTCCGGTCCGGCCGGAAGCGCGGTTTACATGGTCAGCCTCGGCTGCTCGAAGAATCTGGTCGATACCGAGGTGATTGCGGGGACGCTGCTGACCTCCGGCCGCACGCTGGCGTTCGATCCGAACGAGGCGGACCTTTATGTCATCAACACCTGCGCCTTCATCCCGGCCGCGCGCCGCGAGGCGGAGGAGGCGATCGAAGAGGCGCTCGTCTGGAAGAAGGAGCGTCCGGGCCGGACCGTGGTCGTCGCCGGCTGCCTGACCGAGTGGGACAAACCGGGCGATTACCGCCGGCGCTATGCGGAGGTCGACCTGTGGACCGGCGTCAACGATGTCGCCGGGATCGCCGCGCTGCTCGACGAAAAGCGCGTTCCGGAGAGCGGCAGGGAACCGCTCTGGCTCTACGACCACACCACGCCGCGGCTGCAGCTGACCGTGCCGCACATGGCTTATCTGAAGATTGCGGACGGGTGCAACAACCGCTGCAGTTATTGTGCGATTCCGGGAATCCGCGGCGTGTTGCGGAGCCGGAGCATCGCGTCGGTCGAAGCCGAGGCGAAGAACCTCGTCGATGCCGGCGTGAAGGAGCTGCTCGTGATCGCGCAGGATATCACGGCCTTCGGCGCCGACCGTCCGGGCGACGGGGAGGACATTGCGCGGCTGCTCGAAAGACTTAACGCGATTCCGGGGGATTTCGTGATCCGGCTGCTCTACACGCATCCGGCCCACTACACGGATTCGTTCATCGGATTCCTGGCCCGTCCGGGGACGAAGGTGCTGCCGTATCTCGACATTCCGCTGCAGCACATCAACGACAGGATTCTGAAGGCGATGGGTCGTCATGTGACGAAGGCGGAGACGGTTGCGCTGCTGGAGAGACTGCGGGAGGAGGTGAAGGATCTGACCATCCGCACCACCTTCATCACCGGTTTCCCGGGGGAGACGGACGAGGAGTTCGAGGAGCTCGCCGCTTTCGTGAAAGAGCAGAAGTTCGAACGCTGCGGGGTGTTTCCGTACTCGCCCGAGCCGGGGACGCCGGCGGCGAAGCTGCCGGGGCAGATTCCGCTTGAGCTCGCCGAGACGCGGGCGAAGAGGCTTCTGGAGCTTCAGAAGAAGATCATGCGGAAGGTGAACCGGAACTGGATCGGGCGCGAGGTCCGCATGCTCGTCGATGATGTGGACGGCCGGGTTGCGGTCGGCCGGGCGATGATGGATGCGCCGGAGATCGACAACCGGATTCTTCTCCTGCACGCGAAACGGCTCAGGCCCGGGCAGTTCTGCCCGGTCAGGATCACCGGGGCCGACAGCTACGAGTTTACTGCGGAACAGCTTTGATTTTTGGAAAGGAACAGATCGTATGAAACTGCCGAACCTGCCGAATATGCTGACGATCAGCAGAATTCTGTTTGTCCTGGTCTTCGTGGTGCTGGCCACGGTGGCGGACAAGACGTTCATTTCGTCCGAAACAGTGCGTTTCGGAATCCGTCTGGGGGCCTATATTCTGGCGATCATCGCCGGGGGGACCGACCTGCTGGACGGCTATCTCGCGCGGCGCTGGAATCAGGTGACCGATTTCGGTGCGCTGATGGACCCGCTGGCGGACAAAATCTTCGTGACGGCGACGATGCTGATCGCGGTCGAATGCCGCCTGATGCCGGCCTGGATCGTGATCGCGGTGCTCTGCCGGGAGTTCATGGTGACGGGGCTGCGGACGCTGGCCGCGAAGAAGCAGGTCGTGATTTCTGCCGATCACTGGGGAAAGCTCAAAACAGCGCTCCAGATGCTGATGCTGGCGATCGCGGGTGCATCGTGGGTCTGGGAGTTCGACCTGCAGCAGGAGAAGTGGTTCGGAATCCGTCTCTGGTATGTCTGGATCGCATATCTTTGCGGCATCGTGCTGGTCACGGTCGGTTCGGGTGCCGGCTATTTCGTTCGTTACCATTCGCTCTATCTGGGGGAGGATGACGCGGGGAAGGCATGATTTTCAGCGATATTTCGTCTGCTCCGGCTTGCAAAAGAGCAAAAAGGCGCTATATTGAATAGCGCTGAGCCGGGAGAAATCCGGTTTCGGTAAACGGAGAGATGGTTGAGTGGTCGAAGGCGCCACATTGGAAATGTGGTGTACCGCAAGGTACCGAGGGTTCGAATCCCTCTCTCTCCGCCATTTATTTTTCCCCGTCTGATTTCTGATAAAAAGAGAATCTTTTATTCAAAAGCGCTAAAAGTCGTTGGTGTAAAGGGATTTGCGAAAATCGAAGCGGTGTGTTTGAAACACACTCAGAATCTGAAAAAAGGTCTTTTTCAAAGGAAAATCACGACTTCGGCGTCTGAATTCTGAGTTTTGCTGAAAAGGTCAAAAATTCAGTTAAAGTAGCAAGTCGTTGATTATGAACAATCTTTAATTTTTGTAGTGTAACTGGCATGGGTGGGGGGTATCGCACTCGGTCGAAATGAAAAAACACCCTCTTTTTTCTGACCCGGATTTGAGTTCAAAAATTATAACTGACACCCTGTTTTAACGGGGGGCCAGAAAACATTTCTCTATCAAGATTTTTTCCGCACCCTCAGTCTGATTTGAAAAACGTTGCCTCTTCCGCCTCAAAAATCGTTCTATTTTAACTGGCAAAAAGGGTGCCGTTGAACATATGGCTGCCATTTTTCATTCAGCCCCCCGTTTTCTGTGAAATTTTCTTTAAAAACATTTCACTCTCTCGTCCTTTGGGGTTTGGGGCTTTTGTGTAATTTTTCTTCTTGCTGAACATACTCAAATGATTGTAAGGAGGTGTTGCCATTACAGCTCTTCTCGCGTCTTGCAATCACAAGGGCTCCGGCAGGTTTGGTCCCGGAATTTTGCGAGAATTGCATTTTGATGAAGTTTACACTTTGGAAATTGCATTTTTGCAATCATCTTGTATAATGGAAGTATGCGGAGGAGGTGCGTGTCTATGGCTTTACCCGGAACACCCGGACAGCGGATTTCCGATTTATGCAACGGGAACCACATCACACAAAAGGAACTTGCGGAGAAGATAGGCGTTTCTGCTTCCCAGTTGAGCCGCATTGTCAGCGGCGAAACGAGAACGGTCAGCAGTGATATTCTCATCGGTGTGGCAAAGGAATTTAAGGTATCGACAGACTACATACTGGGCTTGTCCACCGTGAGCGTCCGTAAGAGCTATGATATTTCTGAATTAGGCTTGTCAGAGGGAGCCGTGAGGGGGCTTGTGACGGGTGCTGTTGATGTGCAAATACTCAATCGCTTACTGGAACACAGGAATTTTCCCAAACTGATAGATTTGATACGGATTTATTTTCAGGACACGGCGGCAAAGGGGATAACAGCAAGAAACCAGCTTATCGAGATAGCAACGGCTTCCCTGTCCGACCTGATGAAAGAACACCCGGAACACCGGGCGGAAGCAAAGCGGGATTTACAGCTTTTGAACGCTCAGAAGATGGGGGAACATGAAGCGGAGATTGAAAAAATCAAAAATGTGTTTCTTGCTATCCTGCGGGATATTAAGAAAGACATTGACAACGGGGAACAGCCGGGAGAAGCTGTGACCGCCGCGATGTTCCAAGCCATGCGGGACGCATTGGCGGAACAGAAGCAAAACCCGCTTTCCATTGACGATGTAGCGGCGATGGTTGCCGGACAGATCGGACAGCTTACGCCGATGGATGAAGAAACTGCCGACCTGTTCAAGCAGTTGGCAAAAAAGATGATGAAAGGAATAGAATTCAAGTTTTCCTGTTTTTTTGAACTGCTCCCGCGAATCGAGAGAAGTTCCTGAATTTATTGTGCCGACCTTGATTGAAAAAAACACGAATTTTTTTGGCTGACCGGGGAAGCGCCAAGGACGGACTAAAATTGCGACTCCCCGCTCAAAAATCAATTTTAAGCCTGATTCCTGCCCTCCTGAGGCGCACTTGTCGCCGTTTTTGTCATTTTTGGTGAAAATTTTGGTTTCATCGCTCACAGGTCCCTTTCTGTGTGTCAAATTTCCAACGTAAGTCGTTGATTATCAATGCCTGAAATGGCAACTCCAAAAGTCGATTGTGCTATATTACCACAGATCGCAACCAACTGGAGGAAACAGTGATGAAATTCAACGAATTGCTCGGTAAGGCAACCAACGAAATCCCATTTTATCGTCAACCCATTTTCCAAATCATCATCATCGGACTTGTCGCCGGAGTTCAACCCGGAAGAATCAGCTCGATATTCCGGTGTTTTTCCAATTTCATTCCAAGCCATTTCACGCTCAAACGGTTTTACAATTTCATCAATTCCGGAAAAATCCCGTGGCGCAAGCTTTGGGATGCGTTGCTCCTCGAACTCGGCGATCCGTCTGTTGACGGGCGTATTCTTCTGGCGCTTGACGACGAGCTCAGCCCGAAAACCGGGAAAAAGATTCAGGATTGCGCAACTCATTTCGATC